>JAAYVT010000129.1 GCA_012517025.1 Phyllobacteriaceae bacterium
CGGCGATCGCCTTCGATCGGCCGGCGACCGTGGTCGACGGCAACGTCGAGCGGGTGGTCGCCCGCCTGTTCGCGGTCGAGGACGAGATGCCGGCGGCGAAGCCCGAGATCCGCCGCCTCGCCGCGACGCTGACGCCGGCGATGCGTCCCGGCGACTTCGCGCAGGCGACGATGGATCTCGGCGCGACGATCTGCACGCCGCGGAAACCCGCCTGCGGCCTCTGTCCATGGACAGCCTCTTGCGCCGGGCGGCTCGCCGGTTCGCCGGAGTCGCTGCCGCGCCGGGCGGCGAAGACGGCGCGGCCGACGCGGGTCGGCACGGTGTTCGTGGCGGTGCGCGCCGACGGGGCGGTGCTGCTGCGCCGTCGTCCGCCGAAGGGGCTGCTCGGCGGCATGACCGAAGCGCCGGGCGGACCATGGGTCGAGGAGCCGGGCGGGGCGGAAGCTGCGCCGCCGCTCTCCGGACGATGGCGGCGGATCGCCGGGACGGTCGCCCACACCTTCACCCATTTCCACCTCGAGCTGACGGTGATGCGCGGCGAGATCGCCGCCGGGACGCCGGCGCCGGCGGGGTGCTGGTGGTCGGCGCCGGAGGAGATCTCCGGCGAAGCGCTGCCGACGGTCTTTCGGAAGGCGCTTTCGGCCGCCGGGATCGGCGACTGAAACGAGCGCGAGGGGCCGCCGACGTGGATGGCGGGGGGGGCCGCGTCGACGACCCGCAATCTGGAATTTCTCTCGAGTACCGTCACGCAAACGTCGCCGACCGTCGAACAAGATGCGCGCCGCTTCATCCCCTTCTCGCGGAGTTTCCGATGCGTCGTCTCGCCCTTCTCGCCGCGCTTCTCGCCGGCGTCGCCACCCCCGCCGCCGCCTTCGACGTCGGCTCCTCGAAGACCTTCGCCTTCGTCGCCCTCGGCGACATGCCCTACAAGCTGCCCGACGACTATCCGCGCTTCGAGAAGCTGATCGGCGAGATCAACACGCTGAAGCCGTCGGTGTCGATCCACATGGGCGACATCAAGTCGGGCTCGACGGTGTGCTCGGACGAGATCTTCCAGAAGGTCAAGGACGAGTTCGCGATGTTCGAGGGGCCGCTGGTCTACACCGTCGGCGACAACGAGTGGACCGACTGCCATCGCGAGAAGGCGGGCAAGTTCGATCCGAACGAGCGGCTGAACAAGGTGCGCGAGATGTTCTTCGCCGAGGCGAAGTCGCACGGCCAGCACCCGATCGCGCTGGAGCGCCAGTCAGAGCTGATGCCCGAGGTCAAAACCTGGGACGGCAAGACCTTCGTGGAGAACACCCGCTTCGAGATGAACGGCGTGATGTTCGTCCAGCCGCACATTCCGGGCTCCAACAACAACCTGGAGAACCGCAGCCTCGACAACGTCAAGGAGTTCTTCGCGCGCGACGCGGCGAACCAGAAGTGGCTCGAGGCCGCCTTCGACAAGGCCAAGGCCGACAAGCTCGGCGCGGTCGTCATCTCGATCCAGGCCGACATGTGGGACATCAAGCAGACCGAGCCGGAGGTGCCGCTCGCCTCGGGCTTCGTCAAGACGCTGAAGACGATCGAGAAGCAGGCCAAAGCCTTCGGCAAGCCGGTGCTGCTGATCAACGGCGACGCCCACTTCTTCGAGGTGACGCCGTTCTACGGCACCGACACCAAGGCGGTGCCGAACGTCACCCGACTGCAGGTGCCGGGCGAGAAGATCGTCGGCGCGGTGCGGGTGATCGTCGACCCCGAAAACGCCGACATGCCTTTCGCCTTCCAGCCGATCGCCGAGGTTCCGGCGGCGAAGTGAGCCGCGACCGTCCGGTTCGGACAGGCGACGCCCCGGAGCGATCCGGGGCGTCGTGCGTTTCGCAGGCCCGCGGCTTCAGCGCAGCATCTCGGGGCGATATTCGAAGTGCATGGTGTCGTAGTGATACCAGCGCGCGCCCCAGACGAAGCCGTGACGTTCGAACACGGCGGCGATATCGACCGGGATCCGGTTCTTGTAGGCGACCTTGCGGCCGGACGGATCGGACCAATACCAGTAGTCCGAATATTTCGTCGCCACGTCGACGGCGATGCCCCAGCCGTGCGCCGACACCCGGTCGGTACCGGCGATGACGCGGCAATTGTAGGTGCCGGCGGAGGGGACGAGGAACTTCTTCCACTCCGGCGGTCCGGCCTCGAGTTCCTTCGAGACGGCGGCGAGGGCTTCGGCGGCGCCGGCGCGGGAGGAGAAGGCGACCTTGCCGCCGCCCCATTTCGGCACCCAGGCGACCTGGACCAAGTGCTTCTTCACCTCGCCCTTGCGGCAGTCGCCGTAGACCGCGTCGAAGAAGGCGCCGGTGCGATAACGCCCCGGATCGACGTCCTTGCCCGGCGCGGTCGCGGCGGACCCGGCGGCCGGATAGGGATCGGCGAACATGTCGTCGAGATCGGGATCGGCGAGGCGTTGCTCGAAGGTCTTGGTCCGGCCGTCGTCGATCTTCAGCCTCGCGCCGGACTTCATCACCAGTTCGCCGCCCTCGACCCGATCGACGAAGCCGGGATAGGCGGCGGCGAGTTTTTCGCCCGGCCCCTCGGCGGCGGCGGCGAACGGCGCCAGCGCGACCGATGCGAGGACGCACACGAAGACGCGTTTCGACATGACCGATCCTCCCGAAACGGAGTTCCGTCCGATCAGATCGCGCGTCGCGCGGGGATTTCCATGCGCACTCGCGCGGAGGCGACGCGAGGTCGCGCCCCGGCGGGCGTCATTCGCCGTGACGGCGGCGCCA
Source organism: Phyllobacteriaceae bacterium (assembly GCA_012517025.1). GTDB lineage: Bacteria > Pseudomonadota > Alphaproteobacteria > Rhizobiales > Ancalomicrobiaceae > Pinisolibacter. The sequence goes on from JAAYVT010000129.1 coordinate 2,769, forward strand.
TTCCTTGCGCAGGTCGTCGATGACGATCGGCCGGCCGTCGCGCGAGGCGTACCAGTAGGTCCAGCCGTTGCAGGCCTCCGCCCCCTGCACCAGGGCGCCAACGCGGTGGATCGAACCGGTGTGGCCGAGTGCTTCCAAACTGCCGTCGATGCGCACCTTGGCGAGGTGGCGACCACGGGCGTCGAACAGGATCTCGCCGGGCTCGATCATTCCGGCCTCGATCAGCGCGCCCAAGGGCACGCGGATCTCGGCGCGTTTGCCGCGCACCAGTTCGAGCGCCTCGTCCTCCAGGGGCACGACGGCGTCGATGCGGGCGCGGGCGGCCTCGGCATAAGTGCCGTCGCGCTCGATGCCGACGAAGCGGCGGCCGAGCCGTTTCGCCACCGCGCCGGTGGTGCCGGTGCCGAAGAAGGGATCGAGCACCACGTCGCCGGGGTTCGACGAGGCGAGCAGGACGCGGTGGAGCAGACCTTCCGGCTTCTGGGTCGGATGGACCTTGTCGCCGGTCTCCGACTTCAGGCGTTCGCCGCCGGTGCAGATCGGGATGGTCCAGTCGGAGCGCATCTGAGTGTCTTCGTTGAAGGCCTTCAGCGCGTCGTAGTTGAAGGTGTATTTCTTGGCGTCCTTGTCGCGACCGGCCCAGATCAGGGTCTCGTGGGCGTTCTGGAAGCGCTTGCCCTTGAAATTGGGCATCGGGTTGGTCTTGCGCCACACCACGTCGTTGAGGATCCAGAAGCCGAGGTCCTGCAGGATCGCGCCGACGCGGAAGATGTTGTGATAGGAGCCGATCACCCACAAGGTGCCGTTCGGCTTCAGAACGCGGCGCACCGCCAAGAGCCAGGCGCGGGTGAAGGCGTCGTAGGCCTCGAAACTGTCGAAGCGATCCCACTCGTCGTCGACGGCGTCGACGAGGCTCTGGTCGGGGCGGTGCAGCTCGCCGGCGAGCTGCAGATTGTAGGGCGGATCGGCGAAGACGAGGTCGACCGACTTCGGCGGCACCTTCTCCAATTCGGCGACGCAATCACCGACCAGGATGCGATCGAGCCAGCCCGCGGCTTCGGTCGCGGACGTCGAGGAGAGGACAGGCGAGCCCGTTCGGGCCGTCCGGATACGCGACTGGGACATGAACGCACTCGCCTGTATGTACGCGGCTACTCGATGCCCGCATGGTTACCGATCGAGGTAAAAGTCGGGTAAAGACCCTCTCCGGCGCGGGGCCGGGGCCGCGAACGCGGGCGCCGGGCCATGCGAACGGCGGGGATCGCGGGCCGGCTTCCCGCCGCGCGCCCTTCCCGTCGTCACGAAGCCCCCCTACAAAGGACGCAGGTCCCTTCCGACTCGGGAGACTTCATGCTGGTCATCTTCGATTGCGACGGTGTGCTGATCGACAGCGAGATCGTCGCCGCCCGCCTGGAGGCGGAAGCCATCACCGACCTCGGCCTGCCGACCACCGCCGAACAGATCTGCACCCGCTTCGCCGGCACCACGACGCGCGAGGTTTGGGCGACGCTGGAACGCGAGCTCGGACGGCCCTTGCCGCCCGGCTTCTTCGAGCGCCATCTCGCCCATGTCCGCGACGTGTTCTCGCGCGAGCTCGAGGCGATCCCAGGGGCGCGGCGGGCGGTGGAGACGGTGGCGGAACGGGGGCTCCCCTACTGCGTCGCCTCCTCCACCCACCTGCCCTCGCTCCTCAACAACCTCGGCACCACCGGACTGGTCGACCTGTTCGACGGCAACGTCTTCTCGGCGAGCCAGGTGAAACGGGCGAAGCCGGCGCCGGACGTGTTCCTGTTCGCGGCCTGTCAGATGGGGTCGGACCCGGCCGACTGCATGGTGGTCGAGGATTCGGTCGCCGGCGTCACCGCGGCGCGGCGCGCCGGCATGCCGGTCGTCGGCTTCGTCGGCGGCAGCCACGTCACCGACGGACACGCCGATCGGCTGACCGCGGCGGGAGCGCGGGCGATCTTCGGCCACATGAGCGATCTGCCCGCCGTGCTCGCGGCACAGGGCATCCGCGCCGCCGCCTGAACGACGAGAGGAGGATCGCCATGCAGGCCGCCGAGATCGAAACGCCGCCGCCCTCCGGCTTCGTGCGATTCACCGACCCCGAAGCGGCGGTGAATCGGTTGATCGCGCTCTACGAGGAGGCGATCGCCTTCCTCTCCCGCCGCTTCGCCGAGGTGGCGGAGAGCGGGCGAGTGGAGGGGCGGATCCGCGCCTTCTACCCGGAGATCCGGATCTCGATCGACACCCACGCCCGGCTCGATTCGCGCCTCGCCTTCGGCTACGTCCAAGGCCCCGGCAGCTACGCCACCACGGTGACGCGACCCGATCTCTTCCGCAGCTATCTGCGCATTCAGATCGAGCAGCTGCTCGCCAATCACGGCGTGCCGGTGGAAATCGGCGCCTCGGATCTGCCGATCCCGCTGCATTTCGCGCTGACGAGCGACGTCTCGGTGACCTACGACGTCGCCGAGCGGATCGGGCGGCCGATCCGCGACGTCTTCGACGTGCCGGATCTCGCGGTCACCGACGATTCGATCGTCAACGGCACCTGGACGCCGAGGAACGGCGAGGCGGCGCCGCTCGCCCCGTTCACCGCGCCGCGCATCGATTATTCGCTCGCCCGGCTGCAGCACTACACCGCGACGCGGGCCGAGAACTTCCAGAACTACGTGCTCTTCACCAACTACCAGTTCTACATCGACGAATTCGTCGCCCACGCGCGGCGGATGCTGACGGAGCCGGAGAGCGGCTTCGAGGCCTTCGTCGAGCCCGGCAACGTGGTGTGGCGCCCCGGCGAGAGCGAGCCGTCGGAGGGGGCGGCCCCGGCGCGACTGCCGCAGATGCCGGCCTATCATCTGGTCAGGCCGGGGCACGCCGGCATCACCATGGTCAACATCGGGGTGGGGCCGTCGAACGCCAAGACCATCACCGACCACGTCGCGGTGCTGCGCCCGCACGCCTGGGTGATGCTCGGCCATTGTGCGGGTCTGAGGAACACCCAGAAGCTCGGCGACTACGTGCTCGCCCACGCCTATGTGCGCGACGACCACGTGCTCGACGCCGACTTGCCGCTGTGGGCGCCGATCCCGGCGCTGGCCGAAATCCAGGTGGCGCTCGAGCAGGCGGTCGCCGAGATCACCGGGCTTTCCGGCTACGAATTGAAGTCGGTGATGCGCACCGGTACGGTCGCCACCATCGACAATCGCAACTGGGAACTCCGCGACCAGCAGGAGCTGGTCGAGCGCTTCTCACAGTCGCGCGCCGTCGCCCTCGACATGGAATCGGCGACGATCGCCGCCAACGGCTTCCGCTTCCGGGTGCCCTACGGAACGCTCCTGTGCGTCTCCGACAAGCCGCTGCACGGCGAGCTGAAGTTGCCCGGCATGGCGAGCGAGTTCTACCGCCGGCAGGTCGGTCAGCACCTGGAGATCGGCATCCGCGCCATGGAGAAGCTGCGCAAGCAACCGGCCGAGAAGATCCACTCGCGCAAACTGAGGTCCTTCGAGGAAGTGGCCTTCCAGTGAGGTCACCTCGCCGGCGTCGCTCCGTCAGTCGATCTGGTTCGGCTTGACGATCAGGACGCTCAGATCCTTGGTCGGGGTGAAGTTCTGGGCGCGCACCTCGAACTGCGTCGGGGCGATCTTCTTCACGCCGTCGGCGCAGAAGCTCACCAGATTCTTCGTGTCCCCCTTGTCGA
>JAAYVT010000130.1 GCA_012517025.1 Phyllobacteriaceae bacterium
CCGAACGGATCAGATGGAGGCGGCGGAACTCTGCTGCTGCTGTTGCTGCTGGGAGACCTTGCCCGGCGCGACGTCGACCACCCAAGTGTCCTTGGTGCCGCCGCCCTGGCTGGAATTCACCACCAGCGAACCCGCCGTCAACGCCACGCGGGTGAGACCGCCGGGGATCGTGCGGACGCCGTCGGCGCCGGCGAGCACGTAGGGCCTGAGGTCGACGTGGCGTGGCGCGACGCCCTCGTCGACGAAGGTCGGGCAGGTGGAGAGCGCCAGCGTCGGCTGGGCGATGAACTTCTCCGGATGCGCCTCGAGCTTCTTGCGGAAGGTCTCGATCTTGGCCTTGTCGGCCTTCGGGCCGACCAGCATGCCGTAGCCGCCGGAACCGTCGACCTCCTTGACCACCAGCTCGGGCAGATGATCGAGCACGTATTTCAGCGCGTCCGGCTCGCGGCAGCGCCAAGTCGGCACGTTGTGCAGGATGGCGTCCTTGCCGGTGTAGAAGCGGATGATCTCCGGCATGTAGGAATAGACGGCCTTGTCGTCGGCGACGCCGGTGCCGACGGCGTTGGCCAGCGTCACGTTGCCGGCGCGGTAGGCCGAGATCAGGCCGGGCACGCCGAGCACCGAATCCGGTCGGAACGTCAGCGGATCGATGAAGTCGTCGTCGATGCGGCGATAGATCACGTCGACCCGCTTCGGGCCTTCGGTGGTGCGCATCCACACCACGTTCTCGCGGACGTAGAGGTCCGAACCCTCGACCAGCTCGGCGCCGAGCTTGTCGGCGAGGAAGGAGTGCTCGTAATAGGCCGAGTTGAACGGGCCGGGGGTCAGCACGCACACCGTCGGATCGGCCGAGGCGGAGCGCGGCGCCATCGACTTCAGGGTGGCGAGCAGCTCGTCGGCGTAGTTCTCGACCGGCGCGATGCGGTGACGGGCGCACAGATCGGGGAAGAGCCGCAGCATCACCTCGCGGTTCTCCAACATGTAGGAGACGCCGGAGGGGGTGCGGGCGTTGTCTTCCAGCACGTAGAAGGTGTCGGGATCGACGCGGACGAGATCGATGCCGGCGATCGACACCCAGATGTCGTGCGGCAGCGAGATGCCCTGCATCTCCGGACGGTAGCAGGGGTTGCGATAGACGAGGTCCTCGGGAATCACCCCGGCCTTGACCACCTCACCCTTAGAATAGACGTCCTTCAGGAACATGTTGAGCGCGGTGACGCGCTGTTCCAGGCCCTCGGCGAGACGATCCCATTCGGGGCGCGCCAGCACGCGCGGCACGATGTCGAAGGGAATCAGTCGCTCCTCGCCCTCGGCGTCGCCGTAGACGTTGAAGGTGATGCCGATGCGGCGAAACAGCAGTTCCGCCTCGTTGCGACGGCGGGAGAGAACCTCCGGGGGCGTGTTCTTCAACCAATCCGAGACGATTTCGTAGCCGGACCGAATTTCCGAGCCGAATGCGGACATTTCGTCGAATGCCGTGGCCACCATCGCGTTCGCGTCTCCCTCGTGGCTGCACACGCCCTGAGCATGCCTCTCGGCTCATATTCGACCCTGCCCGGTACCCACGCAAGCGGCTTCGATCGGCAGGAAAACCCTTAGTTCGTATCGATTTTGCATAAGCTTGCGGCGAGATGCCCAAGATGTGGGCGAGTTTGGCGGTCATCACGTCGATACCGCCGCTCTCGCGCCGGCGCAGACGCGCTCCGGCGTTCGGGTGAAGAGCAGAAGTTGCGATTCCGATGGAATTTCGTGCGGAGGCGACGGCCCGATCGCCGGCTGCCTTTCGCGCGGACGCTCTGGCCTGCGTCGCTCGCCGTTGTCGTCGGCGGGGCGGCGGACTAGCCTCCTGGCCGAACTCGTCGGAAAAGGGCGGCCGCCCCGGTCTCCGGCGTTGGCGCCGGAGGCGACCGACCATGACGCTGCGTCTCGATCGCGACACCACGCTCTGCATCTCGATCTCCGCCCGTCCGGGCAACACCGGCACCCGCTTCCACAATCACCTCTACGAGGAACTGGGGCTGAACTGGGCCTACAAGGCCTTCGCCGTCACCGACGTCGTCGGCGCGGTCGCCGGCATCCGGGCGCTCGGCATCCGCGGCGCCGCCGTGTCGATGCCGCACAAGGAGGCGGTGATCCCGCTCGTCGACGAGCTGGCGCCGTCGGCCGCCGCCATCGGCGCGGTCAACACGCTGGTCAACGACGCCGGCCGTCTCACCGCCCACAACACCGATTACGTCGCCGTCGCCCGCCTCGTCGTCGACCACGGCGTCGATCCGGCCACCCCCGTGGTGCTGCGCGGCTCCGGTGGCATGGCCAAGGCGACTGCCGCCGCGCTTTGCGACGCCGGCTTTGCGACCGGCACCATCGTCGCCCGCAACCAGGCGAGCGGGACGGCGCTGGCCGAACGCTGCGGCTGGGCTTGGCGGCCCGAACTCCCCGAGGTCGACGGCGCCCTCCTCGTCAACGTCACCCCGATCGGCATGGCCGGCGGTGCCGAGGCCGAGGATCTCGCCTTCCCCGAAGCCATGATCGCGGCCGCCGCCACCGTCTTCGACGTCGTCGCGTTGCCGCCGGAGACCCCGACCATCCGCGCCGCCCGCCGCCTCGGCCGCCCGGTGATCACCGGCGCCGAGGTGATGACGCTGCAGGCGGTCGAGCAATTCGTCCTCTATACCGGCATTCGCCCGAGCGAAGACGCGATCGCCCGCGCCGCCGCCTTCTCGCGGGCGTGACGTCCGAGATCCGCCACGGAGTGTCGCATCCCATGAAGATCGTCTGGTCCCCCGACCATCTCGGCCAGTCCGGCCACGTCGAACTCGGCGCAGGCGTCATCGAACCCGGCTACGAATGCCCCGAACGCCTCGCCTACGTGCTCGATCGCTGGCGCGAACGCGGTCTCGGGGAGGAGCTCGCGCCGACGGCGCAGAGCCTCGACGTCGCCCGCCGCATCCACGCCCCCGACTACGTCGACTTCCTCGCCGAGGCGTGGAACCTGTGGACGGCGGCGGGCTATTCCGGCCCGGCGCTGCCGATGGTGTGGCCGACCCACAATCTGCGCGACGACTTGAAACCGAAGGCGATCCGGGCGCTGCTCGGGTACTACAGCTTCGACGGCGGCTCCTCCTTCGTCGCCGGCACCTGGACCGCGGTCGCCTCGTCCTATGCGGTGGCGTTGACCGCCGCCGATCTGGTCGCCGGCGGTGAACGCGTCGCCTTCTCCGGCTGCCGCCCGCCCGGCCATCACGCCGGCCGCCGCACCGCCGGCGGCTACTGCTATTTGAACAACGCCGCTTGCGCCGCCGAACGCCTGCGCGAGCGCGGCGCGTCGCGCGTCGCGGTGCTCGATCTCGACTTCCATCACGGCAACGGCACGCAGGAGATCTTCTGGCGCCGCTCCGACGTGCTCTTCGTCAGCCTGCACGGCGATCCGGCGACCGAATACCCGTTCTTCCTCGGCACCGCCGAGGAGACCGGGGCCGGGGAGGGCGAGGGCTTCAACCTCAACCTGCCGATGCCGGCGGGCTCCGCCTTCGACGTCTGGGGCGAGAGCCTGGAGGTCGCCTGCCGCAAGATCGCCGCGACCGGCGTCGACGCGCTCGTCGTCTCGCTCGGCCTCGACACCTTCGAGGGCGATCCGATCAGCCACTTCCGCCTGAAGCGCGAGGATTATCCGCGCGTCGGCGCCCGCCTCGCCGCGCTCGGCGTGCCGACGGTGTTCGTGCTCGAAGGCGGTTACGCGGTGGCCGACATCGGCGTCAACGCCGTCGGCGTGCTCGAGGGCTTCGCGGGCGTCTGAACGCCGAAGACCCCGGTCGGGAGCGGCCGGGGTCGAAGGCGGGCGGAGCGGACGGTCTCAGACGGTGGTCGGCATCGGCTTGCCGGCCGCGGCGGCGGCGATCCACTTCTCGAGCTCGCGGACGTGGCCGGTCTCCTCGGCGACGAACTCCTTGGCGAGCGCCTTGATCTCCGGGTCGTCGGTGGTCTCGAGCACGTGGGCGTAGAAGTCGAGGCCGGCCTTCTCCGCCGCCAGCGCGATGGTCAGCGCCTCGTCGCGGGCGAGGAACGGATCGGCGCCCCAGATCGCGGCGCGCTCCGGGCTCTCGCCCTGCGGCCAATGGTAGTCCTGCGGCGCCATCTCCGGGATTTCGCGGAAGCCGGAACGCGCCTTGGCGTCGCCCATGTGCAGCTTGGAATAGTCGGAGAGCCGGCGGAACAGCTTGCCGACCTCGGCGTTGCCGTAGGTCTCCATGCTGTCGGCGAGCTCGCCGAAACGCAGCATCGCCTCTTCCTCGACTTTGAGGGCATAGGCCAGGAATTCTTCGACGCTCTTCATCTCGAGGGTCTCCTCGTCGCTTCGTCGTCGGGTCCGCCGCGCCGGCCGGGCGAGACGCGTCGCGCGCGCCCCGCCCGATCGGGGTCGGATCAGTCGGAACCGCCGGGCTGGTCGCCGGCGAACTTCACCAGGATGTCCTGGTCGCGCACGATGGTCTGGCAGGCGAGCCGATACTTCGGCATGACGTCGTTGGTCTCGGCGTCGGTGATCTCGGCGGCGGAGATCTTGCCGAGCGACTTCAGCAGGCTCTTCTCCTTGTCGGTCAGCATCGAGCCCATGGTCTTGCCGGTGAGCGTCACCACCTCGACCAGACAGGATCCGCATTCGCCGTCGCGGCATTCGAACGGGATCGGGATCTTGTGCTTCTCGGCGACGGAGAGGATCGTGCCGCGATCGCCGGCGACGGCATAGACCGTCACGTCCTTGGCGAGCGCATGGCGGGAGGAAAACGTCACGTTGGCCATCGGGGGGCTCCGTATCTCGTGTGTCCCAGGACACGGGGTTGGCCCTCGCCACCCGCCGGCGGCGGCCGAGGCCAGCCGCCGCGCGCGTTTCGCGAGGATCGTGTCGTCGTCTGACAGCAAGCCCCGCGCCAACCCGTGATTTCGGCGGAAAACGGCCGTATTTCGTTCGCTTTTCCCCCGCTGCCGGGACCGCGTGCCGGCGCCTCGACGCATCTGTCGGGAAAATGTCGGGGTCGCGACAGCCCCTGTCGCACCGCGATCGGCGGCCATGCCGCACCGCGGCCGTTTCTCCCGAGGCGCCGTCGCGTCCTCGAAGCGGAAACGCGGCGTCG
>JAAYVT010000131.1 GCA_012517025.1 Phyllobacteriaceae bacterium
CCATCTCACCCGCGTCACCGCGGGGCGACCTCGGGTGATCCTCAAGCTCGCCGTCTCCGCCGACCGTCGCATCGGCCGGCGCGACGTCCCCCGTCTGCCGATCACCGGCCCCGCCGCCCGCGCCGCCGTCCAGGCGATTCGGATCGAGGTCGACGCCATCCTGGTCGGCATCGGCACGGCGCTGATCGACGATCCCGAGCTCACCGTCCGCCTGCCCGGCGCCGCCTCGCTGTCGCCGATCCGCGTCGTCCTCGACGGTGCCGCCCGTCTGCCGACGACCAGCCGCCTCGCCGCGACCGCCGGCGAAGTGCCGGTCCGACTGATCGTCTCCGATCGCGCCGAGGCCGCCCGCCGCGAGCGCCTCGCCGAACTCGGCGTCGAGATCGTGCCGGTGCCGCACGGCCCCGACGGCCGCGTCGATCCCGCCGCCGCACTGACCGCGCTCGCCGCCGAGGGAATCGGCTCGGTGCTGGTGGAGGGCGGCGCGGAAGTCGCCGCCGCGCTCGTCGCCGCCGATCTCGTCGACGAGATCGCGCTGTTCGAGAGCTCGGTGATCGTCGGGGAGGGCGGGGTCGACCTGCCACCGATCGTCGCTGCGGCGATCGTGCCGGGGGGCGCGACGTTTCGCCGAATCGAACGGCGCAGCGTCGGCGAAGATCGTCTGACCCGCTTCCTGCGTTCCCCCCTACCGTCTGTCTGAGGAGTCCCCCGCATGTTCACCGGGATCGTCACCGCCGTCGGCGAAATCGTCGCCATCGAAGAGCGCTAGGTCGGTGTCCGCCTGCGCGTCGCCTCGCCCTACGAGCTCGCTTCGATCGACATGGGCGCCTCGATCGCCCACATGGGCTGCTGCCTGACCGTGGTGGAGATGGGACGGCTTCCCGACGGGCGCACCTTCCACGACGTCGAGGCGAGCCCGGAGACCCTGCGCTGCACCACCATGGGCGAATGGGTCGTCGGCACCAAGGTCAACCTCGAGCGCTCGCTGAAGCTCGGCGACGAGATGGGCGGCCACCTCGTCACCGGCCACGTCGACGCCATCGCCGAGATCGTCAGTCGAGTGGAAGAAGGCGACATGGCGGTCTTCACCTACCGGGTGCCGCACGAATTCGCCAAATTCGTCGCGCCGAAGGGCTCGGTGGCGCTCGACGGCACCTCGCTCACCGTCAATCTGGTCGAGGGCGACACCTTCACGGTGCAGATCATCCCGCACACCCTCGAGGTGACCACCTGGGGCGAGAAGAAGGGCGGCGACCGCGTCGACTTCGAGATCGACCTGATGGCCCGTTACGTGGCGCGTCTGCGGGAGGCGGAAGGGCAGGGCTGATCCGCGAATCGGCGGTTTTCGGCGTCGCAGGCTGGACATCGGCGCGGTCCTGGATCATTGATCCCGGCTCGAAGAGAGGACCCGTCTCCGCATGGCCACCCAGAGCTACCACGCCCCGTTCGATCCCGCCGACGTCGCCGGCGCCTCGGTTCTGATCGTCGAGGGCGGCTTCGAGCCCGCCCTCGCCGCCGCCCTGCGCGAGGGCGCGATCGCCGTGCTCGACGGCGCGAGCGTCGTCCACGAGGTCGTCACCGTGCCCGGCGCGCTGGAGATCCCGGCGGCGATCGCCTACGCGCTCGCTTCCGAGGCGAAGCGCGGCCGCCGCTGGGACGGCTACGTCGTGCTCGGCTGCGTCATCCGCGGCGCCACCGGCCACTACGACGTCGTCGCCGGCGAATCGAACCGCAAGTTGATGGATCTCGCGGTCGACCACTGCCTCGCCCTCGGCAACGGTCTCCTGACCGTGGAGAACGACGCGCAGGCCTGGGAACGCGCCGACGCCAAGCGCCTCGACAAGGGGGGCTCGGCCGCCGCCGCCGCCCTCGCCATGATCGCGCTCTCCCGCAAGTTCGGACTGTGAGAATGACCGCTCCCCGTTCCCCCGAGCCGCGCGAAGTCCGCCCGGCCAACAAGCGCGGCGCCGCCCGCCTCGCCGCCGTCCAGGCGCTCTATCAGATGGAGATCGGCGGCGGCGAGATCGCCGACGTCGTCACCGAGTTCGAGATGTTCCGCCTCGGCCAGGAGATCGACGGCGACGAATATCGCGAGGCCGACGCCGCCTTCTTCCGCGACGTCGTCACCGGCGTCGTCGCCGATCAGAAGCTGATCGACCCGCGCATCCATCAGACCCTGATGGAGGACTGGCCGCTGAAGCGCATCGACGTGACGCTGCGCGAAATCCTGCGCGCCGGCCTGTGGGAGCTGATGCGCCGCCGCGACGTCCCGGCCAAGGTGGTGATCACCGAATACGTCGACATCGCCCGCGCCTTCTTCGAGGAGGACGAGCCGCGCATCGTCAACGCCGTGCTCGACAAGCTCGGCCGCGCCGTCCGCCCGAAGGACTTCGAGGCCTGAGGCGAGCGCATGTAGTTCCCACTCGTTCGGAACTTCATGCGCGAAGGCAACCCCGAACGGGCTCGGTATGAGACCCGCGATGCTGCGCGGTTCGCGCCGTCGGATTAGGATGACCACTCTCGAAGCGTGAGGCGGCCCGGCGACCGACGACCATGCAATTCGGATCCGGCGAGACGATGGACGACGTCTGGCAGTCCTTGCGGCCTCATTGGACGCGGGTCGAACTCGATCGTCGACGTCGCCTCCTGGAGGCCGGCGCGATCAGCCGGCAACTCTACGTCGTCGAGTCGGGGTGTCTGCGGTTGTGGTACAACGCCGACGGCCGGGACGTCACGGTTCAGTTCTTCACGGACGGCATGGCCGTGTCGTCCTTCGAAAGCCTGCTGAAGGAAGTCCCGAGCCTCTTCACCATAGAAGCGGTGGTCGCGACGATCGTGCGCGTCGTCGACAAGGACACGCTCCTGAACCATTGGCGGATGTCGCCCGATTTTCAGCGTGCGCTGGTCGATCTGTTGTTCGGTCGACTAGCGGATTACCAGAAGTTGTTCCTCGATCGGATAGCAAACAGTGCACAGCAGCGGTATGTCGAGCTGTGCGAGCGGGCTCCCGGCCTCGTCGACCGAGTTCCCCAGCACTTCATTGCTTCCTATCTCGGGATTACGCCGGTGTCCCTCAGTCGAATTCGGAAAAGAGTCAAAGCCGATAACAAACGATAACGTCTCCACGGCCGCCCTCGAACTAGTGTCGGTGTGTAGAAACCCCGGCTCGCGAAGGATCGGCCATGAGAGTTCTCGTCGTCTTCAATCATCCGTATGACCGCAGCTTCTGCGCGGCGATTCGGGAGGCCGCCCTCGAGGGGCTCCGGGCCGCCGGCCACGACTGCGACGTCGTTCATCTCGACGAAGACGCGTTCGATCCCGTCATGCGGGCGAAAGATCTGCGCGCTTTCGTCATGGCGCACGAGAATCCGCAGGCCGCCCTGCAGCTCGTCGACCCGCTCGTCGCCGACTACGGCAGGCGGTTGGAGCAGGCCGAACACGCCGTCTTCATATTTCCGATCTGGTGGGAATTGATGCCCGCGTTGATGAAGGGGTTCGTCGACAAGGTCATTTTCCCCGGAATCGCTTACGAGCAGACGGACCGGAGGAGGAGTGGAATGACGACGCGACTGTCGAAGTTGCGCGGGGTGACCGTGATCACCACGATGAACACACCCGCGTTGATCTATCGACTGCTTTTCGGCAACGCCATCGGGAAGGCGCTTCTGCTCGGAACTTTCTGGAAGATCGGCGTGAAGAACAGAAAATGGATCTCGCTCACCAACGTCAAGTCGCGGACGCAGGAGCAGCGGAGGATTTGGCTCGGCGAGATCGAGAACCGCATGCGCCTCTTGGCGTAGACGGCGACGGCTTCCGAACGCGGACCGAAATCACCGGGCCCCGCCTCACGACCCCCAGGTCAGGGTGAGGCCGGCGTCGCCCGGATAGCCGCCGGGGAACTCGAGAATGCGCCCGACCAAGCCGAAACCCGCCGGTTTCAGCTCGTCGCGCCAATGCTCGTAGACGTCGGCGGCCGGGCCGCGCAGCGTCGTCGGCCAGTCGGGATCGGGGGCGTTGATCATCCGCCCGCCGTCCGAGCACAGCGCCGAGGGGAAACGCAGCAGCAGGAAGTCCTTGTCGCCGCGTTCCGCCGCCCCGCGGGCACGGTCGAGCAGATCCTTCCACGCCTTGTCGCTCATCCGCTCGCCGGCGAGCTTCTTCACCAACGCCCGCCGCGCCTCCTCATGGGCGTGGATCTCGCGGACGCGCGCCGCCCGTTTGGCGTCCTCGTGCGCCTCGACCAGACGGCGGAAGGCGCTCGCGGTGAACCCCGGTTCGACCGGCGCCGCCGGCGCGGCGCCCGGCGGGGGCGGCGGGGGAGGGGCGTCCTCGACCGGCGCGCGCCCCGGTTCCAGTTTCGGCCGCAGCATCAGGGCGCGGGCGAGATCGGCGCGGCTGACCACGCCCACCAGCTTGTCGTCGCCGACGACGAACACCCGTTTGACCTTGCGCACCGCCAGGATGCCGGCGATCGTCGCCAGATCGGCGTCCTCGTCGACGGTGATCACCGGCGTCGTCATGATCTCTTCGGCGGTGCGGGCGTTCGGCTCGACCACCTCGAGATATTCCGGCGACAGCGTCTGTCCCTCGGCCAGCCGCGACAGCCAGTGGTCGCGCCGCAGGATGCGCTCGGGCGCGTGTTGGCCGATCAGATCGAGCTCGCTGACCACACCGACCGGGCGCCCGTCGGTCGCCACCACCGGCACCGCGCTGACCCGGGCGTCGAGCAGGGCTTGGGCGACGGCGGACAACGGCGCGTGAGGGGCGACCGTCACCACGGCCTTGGTCATGATGTCGCGTGCCAGCATCGAAGGGTCCCTCCGTTCGAGAACCGTCGCCGGTCGCGCGCGGCGGACGCCGCGCTTCGGCTCGGTCCGATCCCTCCACTTCGCGCGCGATCATGGCGGAAATGTCTTGATCATTCCCTTCCGTTCCGGCATCCCGCCCGATGCCCGTCGGAGCCGGTCCGGCGCGCCGACCCGCGGAGGACGCCCTTTGCCCCGCCCCGACGAAGACGACCTCGTCGCCCGCTTCTTTCGTCCGCTCGCCACCGGCGCGGCGGCGCTCGGGCTCACCGACGACTGCGCCGCCCTGACCCCGCCGCCGGGCTGCGATCTGGTGCTGAAGACCGACGCCGTCGCCGCCGGCGTCCACTTCTTTGCCGACGACCCGTGGGACCTCGTCGCCCGCAAGGCGCTGCGGGTGAACCTCTCCGATCTCGCCGCCAAGGGCGCCGAGCCGCTCGGTTGGATGCTGAGCCTCGCTCTGCCCGACGATTGGCGTGAGGACGATCTCGCCCGTCTCTCGGCCGGATTCGCGGCCGATCAGGCGCGCTTCGGCGTTTCGTTGCTCGGCGGCGACACCATCCGTTCGCCCGACGGGCTGATGCTGTCGATCACCGTGCTCGGCGCGGTGCCCACCGGCCACATGGTCCGCCGCGCCGCCGCCCGCCCCGGCGACACGCTCTACGTCTCCGGAACCCTCGGCGACGCCGCCCTCGGCCTCCTCGCCCGGCTGGAGCCGGACCGCGCCGCCGCCTGCGGGCTCGCCGCCGCCGAGGCCGACCACCTCGCGCGCCGCTATCTCCTGCCCGAGCCGCGCCTCGCCCTGGCGCCGGCCCTGCTCGCCCACGCCCGCGCCGCCATGGATCTTTCCGACGGCCTCGGCCTCGACCTCGCCCGGATGACCCGGGGCGCCGGCGTCGGCGCGCTCGTCGAGCCGACCGCGCTGCCGCTGTCGCCGGCCGCCCGCGCCGTCCTCGCCCGCGAGCCGGAGCTCGTCGAGCGGGTCGTCGGCGGTGGCGACGACTACGAGATTCTCGCCGCCGTACCGGCCGAGGCGCGGGGCCCCTTCGAGGCGGCGGCGCGTGCCGCCGGCGTGCCGGTCGCCGCGATCGGTCGGATCGAGGCGGGCGAGGGGATTCGGAGCCGCGACGCCGCCGGTCGCGAGACGGCGTACGTGCCGCGCGGATTTCGCCATTTCTGACGGCGCTGCAAGACGTTGCCTTGTGGTGGAAAGATCGTGACGCGACCTTCCGCCGCATCTCCCCGCGACCGTGGTTTCCCGCATGGGGGAAGTCCGGAACGCGCCTTGACGACGACCGGCGCCCGGATAGGGTGAGGCACCCGACGACAGAGGGACGTCGTCGGTCGGGTTTCCGTCCCCTCAATCCACCGACCCTCGAGCGGCGCCCTGGCGAGCGGCGAAAGATCGCGCCTCGGCGACCGCCTCACGCGCGGGAGGCGTCATGTCGATTATTCTGGTCATTCTCTGCGGTCTGGTCTCCATCGCCTACGGCGTATGGGCGGTCCGGTCCGTCATGGCCGCCGATGCCGGATCGGCGCGCATGCAGGAGATCGCGGGAGCGGTCGCCGAAGGCGCGCAGGCCTATCTGAAACGTCAATACACCACCATCGGCATCGTCGGCGTGGTGATCCTGGTCCTGCTCGGCGTGCTGCTGGGCGCCACCGTGGCGGTGGGCTTCCTGATCGGAGCGCTGCTCTCCGGTCTCGCCGGCTTCATCGGCATGAACGTCTCCGTCCGCGCCAACGTCCGCACCGCCCAGGCCGCGATCCAGTCGCTCGCCGGCGGTCTCGACATCGCCTTCAAGGCGGGCGCGGTGACCGGCATGCTGGTCGCCGGCCTCGCCCTGCTCGGCGTCGCGGTCTACTTCTGGATCCTGACCTCGGTCCTCGGCCACGCGCCGAACGATCGCGCCGTCATCGATTCGCTGGTGGCGCTCGGCTTCGGCGCTTCGTTGATCTCGATCTTCGCCCGTCTCGGCGGCGGCATCTTCACCAAGGGTGCCGACGTCGGTGCCGACCTCGTCGGCAAGGTCGAGGCCGGCATCCCGGAGGACGATCCGCGCAACCCGGCCACCATCGCCGACAACGTCGGCGACAACGTCGGCGACTGCGCCGGCATGGCGGCCGACCTGTTCGAGACCTACGCGGTGACCGTGGTCGCCACCATGGTGCTGGCGGCGATCTTCTTCGCCTCGGCGCCGTTGCTGGCCGAGACCATGCTCTACCCGCTGATGATCTGCGCGGTGTGCATCGTCACCTCGATCGTCGGCACCTTCTTCGTCAAGCTCGGCTCGAACAACTCGATCATGGGCGCCCTCTACAAGGGCCTGATCGTCACCGGCGTGCTGTCGATCGCGGG
Source organism: Phyllobacteriaceae bacterium (assembly GCA_012517025.1). GTDB lineage: Bacteria > Pseudomonadota > Alphaproteobacteria > Rhizobiales > Ancalomicrobiaceae > Pinisolibacter. The sequence continues at coordinate 7,165 of JAAYVT010000131.1, forward strand.
GCTGGCGCTCGCCAACACCCTGACCGTCGGCTGGGGTCCGATCGGCACCGTCGCCGGCCACGCGATCGTCGGTACGAACCTGTTCGTCTCCGGCATCGTCGGTCTGGTGGTCACCGGCCTGATCGTCTGGATCACCGAATACTACACCGGCACCGGCAAGCGCCCGGTGGTGTCGATCGCCCAGGCCTCGGTCACCGGTCACGGCACCAACGTCATCCAGGGCCTCGCCGTGTCGCTCGAATCGACCGCGTTGCCCGCGATCGTCATCGTCGCCGGCATCATCTCGACCTACCAGCTCGCCGGCCTCTACGGCACCGCCATCGCGGTGACGACGATGCTCGGGCTGGCCGGCATGATCGTCGCCCTCGACGCCTTCGGCCCGGTCACCGACAACGCCGGCGGCATCGCCGAAATGTCGGGTCTGCCCAAGGAGGTGCGCCACACCACCGACGCCCTCGACGCGGTCGGCAACACCACCAAGGCGGTCACCAAGGGCTATGCCATCGGTTCCGCCGGTCTCGGCGCGCTGGTGCTCTTCGCCGCCTATTCGAACGACCTGCAGTTCTTCGCCGCCAACGGCGACAAGTACCCCTACTTCAAGGACATGGGCACGGTCTCCTTCGACTTGTCCAATCCTTACGTGGTGGCCGGTCTGATCTTCGGTGGCCTCATCCCCTACCTCTTCGGCGGCATCGCCATGACCGCCGTCGGCCGTGCCGCCGGCTCGGTGGTGGAGGAAGTGCGCCGGCAGTTCCGTGAGATGCCCGGCATCATGGAAGGCAAGGTCCGGCCCGACTACGGCCGTGCCGTCGACATGCTGACCAAGGCCGCAATCCGCGAGATGATCCTGCCGTCGCTGCTGCCGGTGCTGGCGCCGATCGTCGCCTATTTCGGCGTGCTCGCCGTCTCCGGCTCGAAGGCCTCGGCCTTCGCGGCGCTCGGTGCCTCGCTGCTCGGCGTCATCGTCAACGGCATCTTCGTCGCGGTCTCGATGACCTCCGGCGGCGGCGCCTGGGACAACGCCAAGAAGTCCTTCGAGGACGGCTTCGTCGACAAGGACGGCGTCAAGCATCTGAAGGGCTCGGAGGCGCACAAGGCCTCGGTCACCGGCGACACCGTCGGCGACCCCTACAAGGACACCGCCGGCCCGGCGGTCAATCCGGCGATCAAGATCACCAACATCGTGGCCCTGCTGCTGTTGGCGATCCTCGCCCACGGGTGAGGCGATCGGCGGCGGCACGGGCGCTCCGCCCGTCCGCCGCGACACGACGTCGCCCCGGCCTGCGGCCGGGACGGTTCGGGGACGCGAGACCTTCCCCCGCGCGAGCGATCGCGCGGGGGTTTTCGTTTCGGTGACGCCGCTCGGGGCCGCCGCGAAACGAAACCGCCGCCCGGTGGGGCGGCGGCGAAAGCGTCGACGATCCGAGCTCGGATCAATTGTTGGTGAGCGGATTGGCCGGCGTCGCCTTGAGGATCTGCGACACCAGACCGAAGTCGCTGCCCGAGGTCTTGGTCTTGCGGGAGATGAAGTCGAACACCTTGCCGTCCTGCAGACCGTAGTTGGCGATCTCCTTCACCTTGCCCTTGTCGTCGAAATAGACGACCAGCACCTTCTGCTCGGTCACCGTCTGGTTCATGAAGGCGACCGCGCGGCTGGCGTGCTGCGAGATGTAGTAGAAGGCCTCGCCGCCGATGGTCGAGGTGGTGGAAGGCGATCCGAGCACCAGCAACACCTGTTCGCGGCTGGCGCCGACCTGCACTTGTTCGAGCGCGTTGTCGGGGACGACGTAACCATGTTGGTAGGTCTCGGCGCAGCCCGACAACACCGCTCCCGCGCCGAGAACGGCGGCGACGGCGAGGACGGTCGGGATTCCTCGAAACGGGCGCGACGCGCGACGGTTCATTTCGCTCCTCCGATGGCCGCTCCGGGGCCGGATCTCGTCGGCGCGGACGCGACCGAGGAAAAGCCTCCTCGATCGGGAACGGACGCTTCGTCCGCGCGATCGCTTGGCTTCTTCCCTAACCTGCGCTAGGTCGAAAGACAACGTCCACCCCGTCGGCGGCGCCGTCCCGACGTCGCTGAGAGACCGCGATCGATGATCTTCGGCCTGTTCGGACGCGGCTTCGCCGACACCACCTTCGACCTCTATCGGTCGATCGTGGCCGAAGCGCGGCGTCCCGTCTTCTACCTCGACTACGCGGTCCCCGACACGGTGACGGCGCGCTTCGACATGATCGTGCTGATCATGGCGCTGGTGCTGCGTCGGTTCCGAGCCGAGCCGGAGCCGCCGCCGGGCACCCGCGTCGCCACCGGCGTCCGCGCCACCGACCCGCGCGAGCTCGGCCGCCAGCTGCTCGATCTGTTCTTCACCGAGATGGATCGGTCGCTGCGCGAGATGGGCGTCGGCGACGTCGCCGTGCCCAAGCGCATGAAGAAACTGGCGAGCGCCTGGAACGGCCGTTTCGCCGCCTACGGCGAGGCCCTCGACGCCGAGGACGTCACCGCCCTCGCCGCCGCGATCGCTCGCAACGTCCACGCCGGGTTGGAGGATCGCTCCGCCGCCCCGGCGCTCGCCGCCCATGTCGTGGTGATCGCGGCGCGCCTCGCCGCGCTGCCGATCGCCGACGTGATCGCCGGCCGCATCGACTGGCCCGATCCCGCCCCCTTGCCGTCGAGGACCCCCGCATGACCACCCCCACTCCGTCTTTTCCGATCTCGCGTCCGGTCTCTCCCGCCGACGTCCCGCCGCTCGGCACGCACGTCACGATCGAGCCGGACGCGGCGACGCGAGCCGAGCTCGCCCGCCTCGCCGGCGCGCTCTCCGTGGAGAGTTTCCACGCCGAGTTCCTGGTGAAGCCCTGGGGCACCGACGGCTACGCGGTCGAGGGGCGCGTCACCGCCGAGCTCACCCAGGCCTGCGTCGTCACCCTGGAGCCGGTCGGAACCCGGGTCGACGAGCCGGTGGCGCTGAAACTGGTGCCGCCCGAGGCGATGGCGCGATACGAGGAGACGCCGGACGAGGAGGGTGGCATCGATCTCGATCCGTCCGCCGAGATCCCCGATCCGATCGAGGACGGGGTGATCGATCTCGGTCGCGTCGCGGTCGAGCATTTCCTGGTCGGCGTCGATCCCTATCCCCGCAAGGAGGGGGCGGTCTTCGACGCCGAGGCCGCCGGTGTCGGCGAGGGCCGTGAGAAGACGTCGCCGTTCGCCGCTCTGGCGCGCTTGGCGAAGGAGTGATAGGGGAACCCGACCGGTCGGCCCCGTTTTCGGAGAAACGGCATGGCCGGAGAAACGGTTTGCCGGACGGTTCCGAACCGGTATTGTCCCGCCTCCGTCGGGTCGATCCGACGCATGCGACTTCCGAGATGTCGAAACAGATCACGATTTCCCTCGACGCGATGGGCGGTGACGCCGGCCCCGCGATGGTCATCCCCGGCGCCGCGCTCGCGCTCGAGCGCCGGCCCGAGCTTCGTTTCGTCCTGTTCGGCGACGAAGCCAAGGTGAGGCCGCTCCTCGACCGCCACCCCGCGCTGGCCGCCGCGTCGCGACTGGTCCACGCCGAGGTGGTCGTCCGCATGGACGACAAGCCCAGCCAGGCCCTCAGGGCCGGGCGCTGGAAGTCGTCGATGTGGAAGGCTATCGAGGCGGTGAAGACCGGCGAAGCCGCCGTCTGCGTCTCCGCCGGCAACACCGGCGCGCTGATGGCGATGTCCAAATTCTGCCTGCGCACCATGGCCGGCATCGAACGGCAGGCGATCGCGGCGATCTGGCCGACGCTGTCGGGCGAGTCGATCGTTCTCGACGTCGGTGCGACGATCGGGGCCGACGCCCAGCAGCTCGTCGATTTCGCGATGATGGGCGCGGCGATGGCGCGCGCCGTCTTCGCCTCGGTCGAGCGGCCCAAGGTCGCCCTGCTCAACGTCGGCGTCGAGGAGGTCAAGGGCAACGAGGAAGTGAAGATGGCCGGCCGCCTGCTCAAGGAGGCCGATCTTCCCGAACTCGACTACACCGGCTTCGTCGAGGGTGACGACATCGGACGCGGCGTCGTCGACGTCGTCGTCACCGAGGGCTTCGCCGGCAACATCGCGCTGAAGACCGCCGAGGGCACCGCCAAACAGATGGCGCAGCACCTCAAGGCCGGCATCACCCGCACCTGGCTCGCCCGTCTCGGCTATCTCCTGGCGAAGTCGGCCTTCGACCGCCTGAAGGAGAAGATGGACCCGCGCAAGGTCAACGGCGGGGTGTTCCTCGGCCTCAACGGCGTCGTCATCAAGAGCCACGGCGGTACCGACGCCGAAGGCTTCGCCTCGGCCGTCTCGCTCGCCTACGACATGGCGGTCGCCGATCTCACCCGGCGCATCGCCGACGGGCTGGCCCACTACCACAGAGCTGGCGGGATGCAACCCGCCGCCGAACCGCGAGGTGAAGCGTGAGCATTCTCAGATCCGTCGTCCGCGGTGTCGGCTCCTATCTCCCGGCCGAGGTGCTCACCAACGCCGATCTGACCAAGATCGTCGACACGTCCGACGAGTGGATCGTCGAACGCACCGGCATCCGGGCGCGTCATCGCGCCGCCCCCGGCGAGTTCACCTCCGATCTCGCCGTCGCGGCCGCTCGCGCGGCGCTGGCGAACGCGGGACTCGAGCCGTCCGACATCGATCTGGTGGTGGTGGCGACCGCCACTCCCGACCACACCTTCCCCTCGACCGCCACCGAGGTGCAGGCCAAGCTCGGCATCACTCGCGGCTTCGCCTACGACATCCAGGCGGTGTGCTCCGGCTTCGTCTACGCGCTGACCACGGTCGACGCCCAGATGAAGGCCGGATTGGCCAAGCGGGCGCTGGTGATCGGCGCGGAGACCTTCTCCCGCATCCTCGACTGGACCGATCGCACCACCTGCGTGCTGTTCGGCGACGGCGCCGGCGCGGTGGTCGTGGAGGCGCAGTGGTCCGCCGGCACCAACGACGACCACGGCCTGCTCGCCGCCCACCTGCGCGCCGACGGCCGCTTCTGGGACAAGCTCTACGTCGACGGCGGCCCCTCGACCACCGGCGTCGCCGGTCATCTGCGCATGGAGGGCCGCGAGGTCTTCAAACACGCCGTGACCAATCTCGCCGAGGTGATCGAGGTGCTGTTCGAACAGACCGGGTTGACCGGCGCCGACATCGACTGGTTCGTGCCGCATCAGGCCAATCGTCGCATCATCGACGCCACCGGCAGGAAGCTCGGCATCGATCCGGCCAAGATCGTGTTGACCCTGGAACGCCAGGGCAACACCTCCGCCGCCTCGATCCCGCTCGCCCTCGACGCGGCCGTGCGCGACGGCCGCATCAAGCGCGGCGATCTCGTCATGCTGGAAGCGATGGGCGGTGGCTTCACCTGGGGCGCGGCCCTCGTGCGTTGGTGAGGGTTCGCACGTCGAACGTGTGATCCTGCGACCCTCGGCGGCGGTTGACCGTCTCACGAGGAGGTCCTAACTTTCTGCGAGATCGAGGTTTCGTCGCTGCGGGACGAAATTCGAGAGAGCGCCGCCGAAGCCTCGGAGAGCGGCGCCGAGGAGAGGTTTCGACACATGGCGGGAAAGACGATCACGCGCGCGGATCTCTGCGAAGCGGTGTACCAGAAGGTCGGCCTGTCGCGGACCGAATCGGCCGATCTCGTCGAGATGGTGCTCGACGAGATTTCCGATTGCCTGGTCGCCGGCGAGTCGGTGAAACTCTCGTCGTTCGGAACCTTTCTGGTCCGCTCCAAGGGCGAGCGCATCGGACGCAACCCGAAGACCGGCGAGGAAGTCCCGATTTCGCCGCGACGGGTGATGGTGTTCAAGCCGTCCAACGTCCTGAAGCAGAAGATCAACGAACACCTGGCCGACGACGCCGATTGAGGCGGCCGGCGCCGCTAGCGAGTCGCGACCTTGGACAAGAGCCCGGACGCCTTCCGAACCATCAGCGAAGTGGCCGGTGATCTCGACCTGCCGCAACACGTGCTGCGTTTCTGGGAGACCCGGTTCAATCAGATCCGGCCGCTGAAGCGCGGCGGCGGGCGGCGCTACTATCGCCCCGACGACGTCGATTTGCTCAAGGGCATCCGCCATCTCCTCTACGGCGAGGGCTACACCATCCGCGGCGTGCAGCGCATCCTCAAGGAGGAGGGCGTCCGCTTCGTCAAGGAGGTGTGGCACGAGGGCGCGCCGCAGCCGCCGCGCGGCGGCCGCGCCGACGACGAGCGCGACGAGCCGGCCGAAGAGACGGCCTGGCAGCGCGAGGCCCCGGAAGCCTGGGAGCCGCGCCCGGAACCGGAGGCGCCCGTCGCGTCGGCCGAGGCAAGCGCGCCGCTCGACGCCCCGACCTGGGACGACGGACGGGTCGAGCCGACCATCGGCGACGATCTTTCCGCCACCGACGGGTCGATGGATCCGGAGGTCCGCGCCGCGCACGTGCTGGCGCAGCGTTTCGCCCCGCGTGCCGCGCCGCCGGCGGCGGTGCCGACCGTCCGCGTCGCCCCGACCTTCGCCGCGCCGCGCCAACCGGAGACGCCCGAGATCCGGCCCGCCGCCGGCATCGGCCAGTTCCTCGACCGCCTGCGGGCCGGTCCCGCGCCCGCACCCGTCGCCGCGCCGGAGCCGCCGGCGAGCTCGGTCGATCCGAGCGGCAACCTGTCGCGCGACGACATCCGTCGCCTGCAGGCGACGCTGTTCGAGCTGTTGGAGTGCAAGCGCCTGCTCGATCAGGCGCGCTGAAGGCCGGATCGGGCCGGCGCCGACGCGGGGTGTGGACCGCCGTGTCCCCGGCGGCGAAAGGTGTTGCGCGGTCGGACGAAACAGTCTACGGAACCTCAGTCTCGCGACGCCGATCCCACCCGACCCGTCGGGTTCCCCGGGGATCGCATCCAAGGTCGCGATCGGACGGGCAGTAGCGCAGCCTGGTTAGCGCACTTGACTGGGGGTCAAGGGGTCGGAGGTTCGAATCCTCTCTGCCCGACCATTCTTCTTCTTCCTCGACGACGGGATCTGCGGCGGCCTCACCGGGCCGCGCGGTGCCGTGCGTCGGTCTTCGAGACGACTCGAAGAGGCGCAGGAATCGATTCGATTTCAAAGACTTCCCGGAAGAACCCGAATCGGAATCGGCTTCTGAAGTGGTTGCGACGTCGCTTCGGAATCGACGTGTGAAGGTCTTCACGCGCCGTCTCGACGCCGGTCGCGACCTCGCCCGGCGCGTGAAGACGCGGATTCGCCGTCTCGGCGAACGCCGGAAGACGGCCGTGCGATCACGCTTGTTCGGGGACGACCGAGCGCCGCGTCGGCCACAGTTGGACCAACAGCACCGCGGCGAAGATCGCCGCCGAGCCGGCCCATTGTCCGGCGGTCAGGCCCTCGCCGAGGAACAGCCAGCCGAACAGCGCGGCGAACGGCGCCTCGGTGGAAAATACGATCGCCGCGTCGGAGGCCTCGGTGTGGCGCTGCGCCACCGCCTGCAACGAGTAGCCGACGATGCCGGCGACGAGGCCGGTGTAGGCGAGCTCCCAGCCGGCGGCGGCGATCGCCGAAAGCGAAATCGGTTCGTGCAGCGCCGCCCAGGCGCCGCACACCACCACCACCATCGCCCCCTCGATCACCACCAGCGTCATCGGTCGATCCGACCGCCGCGTCGCCAGCCCGAGCAGGACGATCTGCAGCGCCCAGCCGATCGCCCCGAGGGTGACGAGGCCGTCGCCGATCACGAACGTGCCGGAGATCCCGCCGGACAGCAGCCATGCGCCGATCAGGCCGAGCGCCGCCGCCGGCCATACCGCCGGGTTCGGCCGTTCGCGTCCGATCGCCATCGCCGCGATCGGCGTGAACAGGATGTAGAGCGAGGTCAGGAAGCC
>JAAYVT010000132.1 GCA_012517025.1 Phyllobacteriaceae bacterium
GCCGCCGCCGCTCCGGCCGCCGCCGCGCCCGCTGCCGCTCCGGCCGCCCCCGCCGCGACGTCCAAGGCGGTTCCGCCCGAGCCCGGCACGCCCGATGCCGCCAAGCCCGACGCCACCGACGTCAAGAAGCTGACCCCCGGCCAGCTCGCCGCCCGCGAGCGCATCAAGAAGTGCGGCGGCATGTGGCAGGCCGACAAGGCCGCCAACAAGATTCCCGCGGGCCAGAAGTGGCCGCAGTATTGGAGCGCCTGCAACAAGAAGCTCAAGGCCGCCGGCCAATGAGCGACGGCGCCCGCCGCCCTGCGTCCCGATGATTTCGACAGGCCCCTCGCCACGCGGGGGGCCTGTCGCGTTTCACGAGGCGGTGGAGCGCGCATGGGTCGCATTGTTTTATCACCGGTAACCCGGCATGCCGACGGCCGCGCTCATTCGGTGGGAGAGTGAGAATGGCTCTGGAAGTGGTCTACGACATCGCCGGGAAGCGAATTCCGGCGAAGATGCCGGAATTCATGCCGCGGGTCGGCGACGTGTTGATTCTCACGGCCTATGGACGGGTCCGCACCGTCCGCCACACCGTGACGCGGGTCGAGTGGACGGCGGCACAGGAAGAGAGCCCGGCCTATTTCAATCGGCCGAAGCTCTGCACCCTGTATCTCGCCCCGCTCGACGAGGTCTCGGCCGGCGACCGCGCCGAGACGTGAGGTCGCTCGGTTCGAGCGGCTTTCTCAGTTGGAGCGACTCCAAGTGTCGCTCTTGCAGATCAGGCCACCGAGGACGCAGCCCTGCAGCTTCAGCTCGTTCGCCCCGACCAGGGTGACGTAGCCGGTGTAGGTCTTGCCGTCCTCGGCGTTGTAGACCTCGCCCTTCCAACGTTCGGCGCCGTCCGGCGTCAAGCCGAGAAGGACGCGGCGGCCGACGATCGGATCGTCGCGCTTGGCCGGATCGGGATTGTGGACGTCCTTGCGCGGGCTGCGCTCCCACACCACCGTGCCGCACAGCGCGCCGCCGCACTTGTCGATCTTGATCTTCGCCGAACCGCTGGCGCGCAGCCACACGCCGGTCGCCTCGGCGGCGACGTCGTTCGTCGCGCCCAAACAGATCAGAACCGCGGCGAGAAGTCCGTTCGTCGACGACGTCATGGTGTTTCCATCCCCTTTGCATTGTCGTTGACGTAACCGTAATGCCATTTTCGTAAAAGTAAATACGGCCTCCCGCGTCGCGCGGCCCCGACCGGGGCAACCACGAGGTCGCGACGACGAAGGGGCGCCGACGATGCCGGCGCCCCTTCGGTGTCCGCGCGGCGACGAGGCCCCTCACATCCGATAGGCGGTGCGGAACCCGCCCCAGTGGCGGCCGCCGATCACCAGCGGGATGTCGATTTCCTTCATCGGCACGATCTTGCCGCCACCGAGGTCGCGCAGATAGCTCTGGACCAGGAACGGGCGGATGTTGCGCGCCGCGAGTAGACCGGTGCGATCGTCGAAAATGCGCTTGTTGCGGCAGTTGGCGGTGTTCCAGGCGACGTCGCCCGGCCGCTGTGGCTGCGAATAGATCTTGTTGTGCACCGGCAGCCAGCCGTTGACGTCGACCGCGACGCAGAACGCCATGCGGCCGTCCTCGACCAGAATCTCTTCCTGAACCGGCGGCAGCACCCGCTCCAGCGCGGCCAGCGCGCGGGTCTCGAATTGGATCGGCGCGCTGTCCCTGACCGGCCGATAGTCGGTGTCGAAGAGATCGCCGAGCGAGAGGGTGCCGCCCGCGACGGCACCGTCGAGGACGTCGCGGATGCGTTTGGCGGCGCGTTCGGCGCGCTCGATCATCGGCCGATATTCGGCGTCGAGTGCCGCGATCTCGTCGCCGAGCCGCGCCGCGACGGCGGCATCGCCGTCGGCGAAACGGACGTGCAGACCGTGCGGCCCGTGCGCGACGACCGTGCCGGCGATGCGGAAGCGGCCGGTGAAGTCCAGCTCCAGGCGGGCGCCGTCGGGAATGCCGTCGGGACGCTCCGGCACCACCAGCGCGCCGCCGAGCGACAGATCGATGGTGTGGAAGGGCACCCGCGAGGTGCCGACCCTGAATTCGCCGCGCAGCTCGACCGGCCAACGGTCGTGCCGGCGGCGGTCGGCGCCGGGGCTCTGCCGCAGCACGGTGACGAGCTGACGCGTCATGTCGGTGACCGAGCCGTTCATCGTGTCGGTGGCGGCCTCCACCTGCCGCCCCAGTTCGGCGGCGCGTTCCATGCCGACGCTCATGGTGTGGGCGCGCTCGGCCACCTCTTCGGCGAAGCGAGCGGTGTGCGAGGCCGATTCGCCGATCTCGGCGGTGGTGCCGATCTGCATCTGCACCGACTGCGTCACCTCGCCGAACACCGGCCCGATCTCCCCGACCAGACCGACGATGCGGTCGACGGCCTCGATGTTGGCCTGCGCGGTGGTGCGCAACCGTCCGATCGTCGACCCGATCTCGGCGGTCGCCTTCTGTGTCTCCACCGACAGAGCCTTGACCTCGCTCGCCACGACCGCGAACCCGCGTCCGGCGGCGCCGGCCCGTGCCGCCTCGATGGTGGCGTTGAGGGCGAGCAGATTGGTCTGACCGGCGACGTCGGAGATCAACGCGACGACCGCCTGGATCTCGTCGATCGCCACCTTGAGATCGGCGACCGAGCGCGACGCGATCGCGGCGACGCCGACCGCCTCGTCGACCATCCGCTGCGAGGTCTCGGCGCGCTTGCCGATCTCCTCCGCCGTCAGGTGGAGTTCGTGGAAACCGTCGGCCAGGGTCTCCATGTTGCGTTTGGCGAGGTTCGTCTGTTCGACCAGCCGATCGGCGTCGCGGCGCAGATCGTCGACGATCGCCACCGCCTCGCCGACGCGCGCCTTGGTGTCGCGCCCGGTCGCTTCCATGCGACCGCCCATCCGCTTCAGATCGGCCTCGAGCAGCTCGACCAGCTCACGGTCGTCGCCGCCGGCCGGCGCCGCCGCGGGTGCGGGCGCGACCTCGACGGGGGCGGACACGGCCGTGACTTCGGGCGTCGGAGTACGGCGGGACGACTTCGAGCCGAAATGGAACATGCGTATCCTCGATGTGTGATGCTTCGTATCGTTGAAGAAGAGGTTGGCGGCGATCGGTTACCGAAGGCTTAAGTCGCCGCATCGAAACGAGGCGAACGAGAAGAAGAGAGGAAATCTTCGGAGCGTCGACCGGCCCGCGACGGATTTCGACCCGTCGCGGTTGAACTTCGCCACCGTCTCGGGGCAAGGTCTCGGCCGCCGAGATCTCGCGTTCGCCGTGCGGCGACGCGCCGGATCGACCTTCCGGCGCCCTCTCGGCGCCGTCCTCGTGGAGCCCGCCGATGTCGCCTCACCCCGTGATCGTCTGGTTTCGCGACGACCTGCGTGTCGCCGATCATCCGGCGTTGACGGCAGCAATGGCGAGCGGCCGGCCGACGGTGGCGTTCTACGTCCTCGACGAGGTGTCGCCGGGCGTGCGGCCGCTCGGGGCGGCGGCCCGGTGGTGGCTCGACCGCTCGCTCGCCGCGCACACCGAGGCGCTCGCCGAGCTCGGCGTGCCGCTGGTGCTGCGTCGCGGTCCCGCCGCGATCGTGATCGGCGACGTCGTCGCCGCCTGTGGCGCCGAGGCGGTCTATTGGAACCGCCGATACGGCGGCGCCGAGGTGGCGATCGACCGTGACCTGAAGGCGGATCTGAAGGCGAGCGGGATCGAGGCGCGCAGCTTCCACGCCGACCTCTTGTTCGAGCCGCCGACCGTGCGCACCGGCTCCGGCGGCTCTTACCGCGTGTTCACGGCGTTCTGGCGTGCCTGTCTCGCCGGCCCGGCCCCGCGTCCGCCCCTCCCCCGCCCACCCCACCTCGCCGTGCCCACCACGCCCGTCGACGGCGAC
>JAAYVT010000133.1 GCA_012517025.1 Phyllobacteriaceae bacterium
CCGCTCGCCGCCGAGCTCGGCGGCATCGTCGTCGGCCATTGCGACGTCACCGATCCGGCCACCATCGACGCGGTCTTCGCCGAGATCGAGCGGGTGTGGGGCAAGATCGACTTCCTGGTCCACGCCATCGCCTTTTCCGACAAGGACGAGCTGACCGGCCGCTACGTCGACACCACCTCCGCGAACTTCGACAAGACCATGAACATTTCGGTCTATTCGCTGACGGCGGTGGCGCAGCGGGCCGAGAAGGTGATGCCCGACGGCGGCTCGATCCTGACGCTGACCTATTACGGCGCCGAGAAGGTGATGCCTCACTACAACGTGATGGGCGTCGCCAAGGCTGCGCTGGAGGCCTCGGTGCGCTATCTCGCCGTCGACCTCGGCGCCAAGGCGATCCGCGTCAACGCCATCTCCGCCGGCCCGATCAAGACGCTCGCCGCCTCCGGCATCGGCGACTTCCGCTACATTCTGAAGTGGAACGAGTACAACGCGCCACTGAAGCGCACCGTGACGATCGAGGAGGTCGGGTCGAGCGCGCTCTATCTCCTGTCCGATCTCGGCCGCGGCGTCTCCGGCGAGATCCACCACGTCGATTCCGGCTATCACGTCGTCGGCATGAAGGCCGTCGACGCGCCGGACATCTCCGTCGTCAAGGAATGAGCCTTTTCCCGGCGCGCGATCCGCGCGCCGGGACGATCCGTGTTCGCCGGCGTGTGCCGTTCGGTCAGCCGCCTTCGACGAGCCGGAAGAATGCCCGATTGGCGATCGCAGTCGCGGCCGCCGCGCGCAGCCGGTCGGCGTCCGGGCCGTCGCCGAGGCGATTGGCGCAGATGCGCAGCGCGCGCGCCAGCTCGTCGAGCCCGGTGTCGATCCGGCCGGCACGGGCGAGCGCCAGTTCGACCGCCCGTCGCACCCCCGCCGGCAGCGACGGTTCGCCGGCGAGATCGCGCAACCTGAGCAGCGTCGAACCGAGGTCGAGAACGGCGAGGCCGCCCTCCGACAGCATCGGGTCGCGGCGCCCGGCCTTCTCGCCCCAGCGGATCGCCCTGAGCAGACGGTGATAGAGGCGCCAGCGCCAGACGATGCGATCGACGTCGCGGTCGCGCGCCATCGCGCGCAGGTCGTCGATCATCGCCGCCACCAGCCGGCCGAGGCGATGGCGCGGCTCCAACGGATAGACCAGCCGATAGGCGACCCACGCCGCGATCGGCGCGGCGGCGACGGCGGCGACGAGCGCCAGCGACTGCGCGAAGGTGCCGCTCGGCACGCCGATCGGCTGCGACAGCAGCAGCACCACCATGTTGTAGTCGAAGCCGGCGAGCCGGGTGCGGCGATGGGCGAAGACGGCGATGCCGAGGAGCACGAACGGCATCAGCGTCACGACCCGGCCGACCTCGCCGTCGACCAGCGGCCACACCAGCCAACGGCAGGCGAGCGCCCCGGCGGCGCCGTAGACTTGGCCGAGGAAGACGTGGCGCATGAACTGCGCCGGATTGTCGAAGGTCGAGAACAGCGACGTCATGATCGCGGTGCCGAGCAGCAGGAACGGCCCGCCGCTCCACCCGGTCGCCAGCCACAGCGCCCCGACCATCAGCAGCGTGACGGCGGAGCGCACCATCGCCTGACCGGCGCCGACCCAATCTCGATGCAGCACCACGATCGGCGCGGCCGCCGGTTTCGGTGTCCCGCGGCCGGGATCGTCGGCGAGCGCGGCGAACAGCGGGTCGAGGATCTCGCCGAGACGCGGCCGGCCGGCGGCGAGCGCCCGCGCGGCGGCGAGGCGGGCGTCGAGATCGGCGAGATTCCGATCCTCCAACCGATCGGCGATCGCCCGCAGGGCTCGGGCGAGATCGTCGGGGATCGGCTCGCCGCTCGGCGCGTGCAGCCACAGCAAGCCGGCGACGAGCGAGATCAACCGCGCCCGTGCCACTCGGACGAGGCGGCGCGAGCGCGGCGAACCGGCCCCGTGTGGATCGAGCTCGTCGTCGATCTCGGCGATCTCGGACAGCGCGCGGGCGGCGGCGGCGACGCGTTCGCTCCGCCCGGCGCCGTCGCGGGCGGCGAGGCGGCGCAGCAGCCGGGCGCAGGCGGCGTCG
>JAAYVT010000134.1 GCA_012517025.1 Phyllobacteriaceae bacterium
CGGCGACGCCGACGTCGGCCTGTTGCAGGAGGCCGGGCGTCAGATCACCCGATCGATCGCCGAGATCGGCCACGCGGCCTGGATGGACACGGTCAGGCGTCATCACGACGGCACCTATCAGCATTGCCTGCTGGTCTCCGGCATCGCCGTAGGGTTCGCCACCGAGCTCGGGCTGCCGGAGCGCGACGTGGAGCGGATCGCGCGCGCCGCGCTCGCCCACGACGCCGGCAAGGCGCGGGTGCCGGTCGAGCTGCTCGACAAGCCGGGACGGTTGTCCGACGCCGAGTTCACGATCGTGCGCTGCCATCCCGAATGGGGGTGGGCGTTGCTGCGCGCCGCCGATCGGATGGCCGATCCGGCGGTGCTCGACGCGGTGCTGCATCACCACGAGGCGCTCGACGGGTCGGGCTATCCGCACGGGTTGTCGGGGGCGCGGATCTCCGATCTGACCCGGATCCTGACGATCTGCGACGTCTACGGCGCGCTGTCGGAGCGTCGCGCCTACAAGCCGGCGATGCCGCCGGCGCAGATCATGGAGGTCCTGCGCGATCTGGCGGCGAAGGGAAAGGTCGAGGCGGCGCTGGTGCGGGCGCTCGGCTGGATCGTGTCGGGCGAGGGCGGATCGGGGCTCGCGGCGTCGCGGTCGCGTCGCCGGCGCGCCTGAAAGCACGGTCTCACAGGCCGCGCACGCCGTCCCAGACGAGTTTCACCGAGACCACCGCGAGGGCGGCGAGGATCAGGCGGAAGAACAGGCGCTCGGGCAGGATGCGGGTCAGCCGGACGCCGGCGAAGGTCGCCAGGATCGCCGCCGGAAACAGCACCGCGATGCTCTTCAGATGGTCGAGCGACAGCTGCCCCAGCGCCCAATAGGGGATCAGCTTCACCGCGTTGACGATGGCGAAGAAGATGGTGGCGGTGCCGGCGAAGACCATCTTCGGCAGATGCTGCGGCAGGGTGTACATCTGATAGGGCGGGGCGCCGGAGTGCGACACGAAGCTGGTGAAGCCGGAGACGGCGCCCCAGAACAGGCCGCGCGGCACGCCGGCAGGGCGGGGCGGACGATCGCGGCCGGCGGTGCGCAGGCGGTCGGCGACGAAGGTGAGGCCGATCAGGCCGACCAGCAGCGTCACCACCGCCTCCGACACCCAGGCCGCCGTCGCCCAACCGAGCGCGATGCCGGCGAGCGCGCCGGGGGTGAGGATCGCCAGATTGCGGGCGGAATATTCGCGCCGATAGGCCCACAGGCCGAACCAGTCGGAGACGACGAAGATCGGCAGCAGCAAGCCGGCCGCCTCGACGGGGGAGACCACCAGGGCGAGGATCGGCACGGCGAGCATGCCGACGATCGGCAGGCCGCCCTTGGACAGGCCGACGAGCACGGCGGCGGGCAGGGCGGCCGCCAGAAAGGCGACGTCGGAGGGGGACAAGGACGAGCTCCGCGAGTCGTGAAGAGAGGGGGAGGAGACCATCCCGCGCGACCGCAAGTGTCGGGAACGGCCTCGAAATTTCGGAATTGATCGAGCGCATGGCGAATTGCCGCGGGCGGCGTAGTCGAACGTAGCATTGCGAGCCCGCGGGCGCGATGTGAAAGCGTTCGAAAGCCGAACTTCCTGCCCGACGGGCGGGGAATCGGAGTGGAGGAGAACCGATGACGAGCCGTTACGCCGAAGTCTATCAGAGCTGGAAAGCCGATCCGGACGCCTTCTGGGCGGAAGCGGCGAAGGGCATCGATTGGGTGAAGCCCTGGGACGCGGTGTTCGACCCCACGTCCGGCCCCTACGGCCGCTGGTTTCCCGGCGCCGAGATGAACACCTGCTTCAACGCCGTCGATCGCCACGTGGCGAACGGGCGGGCCGAGCAGGCGGCGATCATCTACGACAGCCCGGTCACCGGCGTGAAGGCGAAGATCACCTACGCCGAATTGAAGGAGCGGGTGTCGGCGACGGCCGCCGCGCTCGCCGACGCCGGCGTGGTGAAGGGAGACCGCGTCATCGTCTACATGCCGATGATCCCCGAGGCTCTGGTCGCCATGCTGGCGGTCGCCCGGCTCGGCGCCATCCACGGCGTGGTGTTCGGTGGCTTCGCGCCGCGCGAGCTCTCCACCCGCATCGACGACGCCAAGCCGAAGGCGATCATCACCGCCTCGTGCGGCGTCGAAGGCAAGAAGGTCATCCCCTACAAGCCGCTGCTCGACGAGGCGATCGGCCTGTCGACGCACAAGCCGGACGCGGTGTTCGTCACCCAGCGGCCGCAGGTGCCGGCCGATCTCTTCCCCGGCCGCGATCACGATCTCGGCGCGCTGGTCGAGAAGAACAAGGGCCGCGACGTGCCCTGCGTGCCGGTGCTCGCCACCGATCCGCTCTATATTCTCTACACCTCCGGTACCACCGGCGCGCCGAAGGGCGTGGTGCGCGACAACGGCGGTCACGCCGTGGCGCTCAACTGGACCATGAAGAACCACTACGGCATCGAGCCGGGCGAGGTGTTCTGGGCCGCTTCGGACGTCGGTTGGGTGGTCGGCCACTCCTACATCTGCTACGCGACGCTGCTCTACGGCGCGACCACCATCGTGTTCGAAGGCAAGCCGGTCGGCACCCCCGATCCCGGCACGTTCTGGCGGATCATCGAGGAGTACAAGGTCTCCGGCTTCTTCACCGCGCCGACCGCGCTGCGCGCGATCAAGAAGGAAGACCCGGAAGGCAAGTTCCTCGAGAAGTACGACATCTCGTCGCTGCGCACCCTGTTCCTGGCCGGCGAGCGCGCCGATCCGGACACGGTGAAGTGGGCCGAGGAGAAGGTCGGAGTGCCGGTGGTCGATCACTGGTGGCAGACCGAGACGGGTTGGGCGATCGCCGGCAATCCCGTCGGGCTCGGCCTCCTGCCGATCAAGTACGGTTCGCCGACGGTGCCGATGCCGGGCTACGACGTGCAGATCGTCGACGACGGCATGCACCAGGTGAAGCCGGGCGAGATGGGCTCGATCGTCATCAAGCTGCCGCTGCCGCCCTCCTGCCTGCCGACGCTGTGGAACGCCGATCAGCGCTTCATCGACAGCTACCTCGTCGACTTCCCCGGCTACTACAAGACCGGCGACGCCGGCTTCATGGACGAGGACGGCTATCTCTTCATCATGGCGCGCACCGACGACATCATCAACGTCGCCGGCCACCGCCTGTCGACCGGTGGCATGGAGGAGGTTCTGGCCTCGCATCCGGACGTCGCCGAGTGCGCGGTCATCGGCGTGCACGACGAGATGAAGGGGCAGATGCCCTGCGGCTTCGTGGTGCTCAAGGCCGGCGTCACCAAGTCGCCGGAAGAACTCGAGAAGGAGCTGGTGGCGCTGGTGCGTGCCAAGATCGGCGCGGTGGCGGCGTTCAAGGTGGCGATCACGGTCGATCGTCTGCCCAAGACCCGTTCCGGCAAGATCCTGCGCGGCACGATGCAGAAGATCGCCGATCAGCAGGACTGGAACATGCCGGCCACCATCGACGATCCGTCGGTGCTCGACGAGATCGAGCAGGCGATCCGCGATCGCGGCATCGGCGTGTGAGAGTTTTCGGGCGCGGGGAGACGCCGCGCCCGAGGTGAGACGTCTCGGGAGGAGACGGAGAGGTCCGGTCACCTGGAGGGGAGGCCGGGCCTCTCACTTTTTTCGGGGCGGCGGCGACGCGGGGTCGATCGGGCGACGTCCGATCGATCTCAATCGCCGAGGAGCGCCTCGTGCAGGGCGTGCCAGGAGGCCTCGTCGGGAGCGAGCAGCAGGCCGCCGTCGCGATGGTGCGGGCGGTAGGTCGAGCCGTCGAGGCGCGCCGAATGGCCGCCGGCCTCGGCGTGGATCAGGGCGCCGGCGAGATGATCCCAGGGCATCAGCTTGCCGTAGAGGGCGAGGTGCGCCGCGCCGGTGGCGATCAGACGATATTCGTGGGCGGCGCAGCGCAGGCAGTAGGCCATGGCGAGGCGGGCCTGGCGCGCGGCGACGCGCTCGCGGTCGGGGCTCGGCAGGCCGGGCCAAGACAACGGTCCGTGCATGGCGGCGACCGGGGCGGGCGGCGCGACGCGGAGCGGACGCGGCGAACCGCCGTCGCGACCGACGCTCCAGGCGCCCTCGCCGGCGAGGGCACAGAGATGATCGCCGCCGATCGGATCGTGGATCACCCCGGCGACGGTGCGTCCGTCGATCACCACCGCGGCCATCACGCCGAAGAGCGGCAGGCCGGCGGCGAAGTTGAAGGTGCCGTCGATGGGGTCGACGACGATCGCGCGCTCCGCCGAAGCGAGGCGATCGAGCAGGGTCGTATCCGCCGCGCAGCCCTCTTCGCCGACGACGAGGGCGCCGGGGAAACGGTCGGCGAGACGTTCGGCGATGTGCCGCTCGGCGGCGCGATCGGCGACCGTGACGAGATCGAGCGGGCCGCTCTTGGTCGAGACGTCGTCGTCGGCGAGCCGACGGAAATGCGGCAGGATCTCGCGATCCGCCGCCTCGGCGAGGATGGCGGCGAGGTCGGCGAGGTCGGAGCGGGAGAAGGGAGTGGTCACGAGCGTCGTCCGATGCGAGGTCGGGGAGGGGAAGTCCATCACCGACGCGTGACGAGACCGCGACGGCGGCGGGGCCGACCGTTCACTTCCCCGCGGTGAGGTCCAGCCGGCGGATCGCCTTCATGGTGGCGAGGTCGAGGATCAGGACCGTCGCGCCTTTGGGACCTTCCAGGGTCAGGGTCAGGCGGTCGCCGTCGAGGCGGGTGGCGGTGACCCGCGCGCCATCCGGCAACGGCAGTTCGGCGACGACCGGGTGCTCGAAAGTCGGGGCGGGCTTCCCATCGGTCCGCGTCACGCGATAGAAGATCGCGGCGAAGACGGCGACGAAACCGACCACCATCACCAGGGTCGATCCGAGCAGCAGCTTCTTCAGCTTGGACTGGAGACGGAGCTGGGCGGCGTCGAGGGGCTTGTCGTCGTCGTCGAAGTTCGGATTGGTCATCGCAAGCGGGGTCTCGACAGATGGCGCGGGAAACGAAACGAGAGCGCACGGCGCGCCGCGCCGCCGAGCTCGCGGCCGACGCCGCCGATCTCCCCCAGTCGGTCCTCGCGGCGGACGAGCCGACCGAGGATCTCGACGAGGAGGACGAGGCGGAGGCCGCTCCGTCCGCCGGTCCGATCGCCATCGACGTCGAGGCGGAAGCCTCGGCCGAACGGCTCGACGCGGCGTTGGCGCGGCGCATCCCCGCTCTCTCGCGCTCCAGGCTCAAGGTCCTGATCGGCGAAGGGCGGGTGACGCTCGACGGCACCTTGGTAACCGACGCCTCGCGCAAGATCAACGCGGGCGCGCATCTCGTCGTCGACCTTCCCGCCCCGGCGGCGGCGACGCCAGAGCCCGAGGACATCCCGCTGGAGATCGTCCACGAGGACGACGAGGTCGTCGTGGTGATGAAGCCGGCCGGTCTGGTCGTCCACCCCGGCGCCGGCAACGCGTCGGGCACGCTGGTCAACGCGCTGCTGCATCATTGCGCCGGCTCGCTCTCCGGCATCGGCGGGGTGGAGCGGCCGGGCATCGTGCATCGGCTCGACAAAGACACCTCGGGGCTGATGGTGGTCGCCAAGACCGACCGCGCCCACAAGGCGCTCGCCGCCCAGTTCGCCGATCACGGCCGCACCGGGCCGCTGGAGCGCGCCTATCGGGCGGTGGTGTGGGGCGTGCCGAAATATGCGGAAGGCACCATCACCACCCAGATCGGCCGCGATCCGAAGAATCGGCAGGCGATGGCGGCGGTGAAGACGGGCGGGCGCGAGGCGATCACCCATTTCGAGGTGCTGGAGGTGTTCGGGGCGCCGCGGCCGGGCGCCAAGATCCGCGAGGCGGAGGCCGGGCCGGTGGCGAGCCTGGTCGAATGCCGGTTGGAGACCGGGAGGACCCATCAGATCCGCGTCCACATGGCCGAGATCGGCCATCCGTTGCTCGGCGACGATCTCTACGGTTCGGGCTTCCGCACCAAGGTGGAGAAGCTCGCCAAGCTGTCGCCGGAGGCGGCCGAGGCGTTGAAGGCCCTGGGGCGGCAGGCGCTGCACGCGCGCCTGCTCGCCTTCGCTCACCCCGCCAACAAGCGCAAGGTGATGCGCTTCGAGGCGGAGTGGCCGGCCGACATGGAGCGGCTGGTGGCGGCGTTGCGCGAGCTCTATTGAGGCGCCGCGCGGTTTCGTCGCGGCGGTGCGGGTTTCGACGAGACCGGTGGTGATCGCGCGGCGCCGGGGCGTTTCCTGACGCGGACGTGAATGCGGCAGGCTCGAAAGTCGTCGCATTTTCGCCGAGAGTTGCCCTATGATCCGCGTCCGGTGTGCCCGATCGCGGGGCACCGGTGCGCAACCCGCCGACGGTTCGGGGGTTCGCGCGGGGGACTGTCCCCGAAACACGAGAAAGGGCGCTGTTCATGGCCCAGGCTTCGCTTCCCGCTCTCGCCTCGCTCGAAGGTGGGTTGTCGCGGTATCTCGACGAGATCCGCCGCTTCCCGATGCTGCAGCCGGAAGAGGAATACATGCTCGCCAAGCGCTGGCGCGAGCATCAGGATCCGACCGCCGCCGAACGCCTCGTCACTTCCCATCTGCGCCTCGTCGCCAAGATCGCGATGGGCTATCGCGGCTACGGCCTGCCGATCGCGGAAGTGATCTCCGAGGGCAACGTCGGATTGATGCAGGCGGTCAAGCGGTTCGAGCCGGAAAAGGGTTTCAGGCTCGCCACCTACGCGATGTGGTGGATCAAGGCGGCGATCCAGGAATACATTCTGCGCTCGTGGTCGCTGGTGAAGATGGGCACGACCGCCAGCCAGAAGCGGCTGTTCTTCAATCTGCGCCGGGTCAAGAGCCAGATTCAGGCGCTCGACGACGGCGATCTGCATCCCGATCAGGTCAAGACCATCGCCACCAAGCTCGGCGTCACCGAGGACGACGTGGTGTCGATGAACCGCCGGCTCGGCGGCGACGCCTCGCTCAACGCCCCGGTCCGGGCCGACGAGGAGGGCGCCGAGTGGCAGGACTGGCTGGTCGACGACAGCGCCAGCCAGGAGACGCAGCTCGCCGAACGCCAGGAGATGGACGGGCGCAAGCAGTTGCTCGTCGACGCGCTCGGCGTGCTCAACGAGCGTGAGCGCCGGATCTTCGAGGCGCGGCGGCTGGCCGAGGACCCGATCACGCTCGAGGAGCTGTCGACCGAATTCGGCATCTCGCGCGAACGCGTCCGCCAGATCGAGGTGCGCGCCTTC
>JAAYVT010000135.1 GCA_012517025.1 Phyllobacteriaceae bacterium
CTGGTGGCGATGTTCGGGTCGGCCTTCGGCTTCGCGGTTCTGGCGCTGACCATCGGCGTCGTCCGGTTCTGGCGCGGCGTCTCGCCCGCCGCCGGCGCCGATGCCGCGACGCGCGCCGCGATCGCGGCGGCGCGTGTGCCGGCAGCGGCCGAGGCGGCGATCGACGTCGCCACCCTGCGCCATCTCGGCGGTGGGCACGGCGAGGGATGCAACGAGGCCGACGATCGCTTCACCCTGGCGCGGCGCCGATTTCATCACTTGACCGCCTACGGCTTCCTGCTGTGCTTCGCCTCGACGGTCGTCGCCACGTTCATGCACTATCTTCTCGGCCTCGATGCGCCCTACGGTTGGGCGAGCCCGCCGGTGATCCTCGGCACGCTCGGCGGCATCGGGCTCACCATCGGGCCGACGGGGCTGCTGTGGCTCAACCTCCGGCGCGACCCCGCCCAGGGCGACCCGGACCAACGGCCGATGGACCGCGGCTTCGTGGCGCTGCTCCTCGCCGTCGCACTGACCGGCCTCCTGCTCCTCGGCCTGCGCGAGACCCGGGCGATGCCGTTCTGGCTCGCCGTCCACCTCGGCACGGTGATCGCGCTCTTCGTGACGTTGCCCTACGGCAAATTCGCCCACGCGGCCTATCGCGCCGCCGCCCTTCTCAAACACGCCGTGGAAAAGCGCCTGCCGCGCCGCTTCGACCTCGGTTCCGACTGACGATCGCAGGAGAAACCATGACCATCGCCACCCTTCTCGTCCATCTCGACGGGAGCGCGCGGTGCGGCGCGCGGCTCGACCTCGCGGTCGACCTCGCCCGGCGTCACGACGCCCGCCTCACCGGTCTCTTCGCCGAAATCGCCCCGCCGCAGCGGGTCGGGACGGTTGCCCGTTGGCCGAGCGGCGATTACGTCGCGCGCGTCGCAGCCGTGCGCGCTCTCTTCGCGGAGCATGCGGGCGCACTCGGCGACCGGGCGCGCTTCATCGACCTCGATCGCGGCGGCGAACACACGGTCGTCCTGCGCGCCGTCGAATACGCGACGAGTTTCGACCTCGTCGTCGTCGGGGGGTACGAGGCGGAGGGGCATGTTCCCGCCGACCTCGCCGAGCATCTCTTGCTCGAAACCGGCCGTCCGGTGCTGATCGTGCCGCCGTTCGGGGCTTTCGCCCACGTCGGCGCACGGCCGCTCTTCGCCTGGCACCGATCGCGCTCGGCGGCGCGGGCCCTCGGCGACGCGTTGCCTCTGATCGAGCCGGGAGCCGAGGCGTTGGTGGTCGAGGCCGTGCGAGCCGGCGAGGAGGGGGACGAAATGGCCGGTCTCACGCTCGAACGACTCGCCGCCCACGGGGTCGTCGCCGAATGGCGGAAGGTGCCGATGGAAGGCGTGGACCTGATGGATACGTTGCTCAATCAGGCGGCAGACCATGGCGCCGACCTCTTGGTGGCGGGCGCCTTCGATCGCTCGGGCTTCTCGCTCTTCGGGGGAGGCGCCGGTACGCGTTACCTCCTGCGTCACACGACCCTCCCGGTTCTCCTCGCCAACTGAGGCGGGATCGACGGGTCCCATCCTCCCGCGGCTTCCGTGAGCTCGGGCCTGTCGGTCCGTCAAGCCGCCGGTCCGATGTCGCCGGCCACCTCGTGAACCTCGCCGGGCGTGCGCCCGCATCCGTTCCCAGACGTCGGGATCGTCCTTCTGCCGGGTCGACCCGAGCTCGTCGAACTGCCCGCCGGACGGGGCCTGCCTCCGGCGCCCCGGCCTCGGGTGTCAGATCGCCGTGACCAGATCCGGCGCGAGGTGCCCATGGGCGTTGAAGCAACGGAGACCATGGCGTCCGCCGGAAAAGGCGATCTCGGTCAGGGACGTGTTGGCGAGCGCGCGGAGAAGATCGAGCCACCGCTCGTCGTCCAGGCCGAGCGTCTCGCAGACGACCGCCGCGATCACCCCGGCCGAGGTGACGGCCAACTCGGTGCGCCCGCGAGACGCCTCGATCGTGACGACGTCCGTGAACCAGTCGCGGACATGGCCGCGAAAGGTCGAGAAATCTGGTCGTCCGGGGATCTCCCCTTCTCCCGCCGCCCAGGCCGCGATCGCCCGATCATAGGCGCGCCGCCGCGCCAGATCCGCACCGTCTTCGCCGGGGGCGCCCCAGCGCTCCCCCCGGGCTTCGGCGAGCGCCAGCAATTCCTCGCCTTCGCCGAATTCGTCGAGGCCGGCGTGCACGCGGACCGGTGCGGCGATCGATCCTTCCCGCGTGATTTCCGCCGCGGTCTCCGCGTGGCGTCGGCGGGGCCCCTGCCAGAGGGTCGCGATGCCGGGGCGATGGGCGGCGAGCCAGGCCCCGGTCGCCGCCGCCTGGGCGCGGCCGAGGTCCGACAGCGTGTCGTAACGGTCGGCGCCGAAGGCGGCGCGACCATGACGGACGAGAACGAGCAGGCTCATGAGGTGGTCGCCTCGTCCGAGCGCGCCAGGACGCGCGGATTGCTCTCGGCGAGACGGTCGCGGCCGACCGCGCGCAGATGTTCGAGCACGGCGGCGCGCGCCGGACGGCCGGGATCGGCCTCGCCGGCCCTGACCAGGGCGGCGAGGCGGCGGTTCGCCGCGACGAGATCGCCGCCGTCTTCGCCGAGGATCGCCGCCAGCCGCCGCCGCTCCTCGTCGAGCGGAGCGGTGCCGAGGGCGAGGCCGCGTTCGGCGATCGAGATCGCATTGACCACCATCAGGAGATCGTGGCGCAGCGACGGATCGATCTGCGGCAGGAGCTTTTCGCGCAGCACGCGGCGGGCGGCCGCCAGCAGCTCGCGGCCATCGGGACGTTCGCGCATCAGTCGGCCTCCGTCATCGCGATCAGGGTCCATTCGAGTTCCGGCACGATGTGGCCGGTGAGCGCCAGCAGGAGCGAATCCTCGGTGCCGGAGAGATGGCGTTCGGCCTGCTGGACGGCGACGATCGCCCAGGTGGTGTGCGCCATCACCTCCCAATAGCGGACGACGGTGCGATCGAGGGGGCGCCCCGCGACCCGCTCCCAACCGCGATAGAAGTCCTCGCGCGCGCCGATGCCGCCGGCCTCGCGGTCGTCGCGACCGAACCGCCAGCATTTGGCGCAGAACCAGCCGACGTCTTCCATCGGATCGCTCCAGCCGGCGAATTCCCAATCGAGAATGCCGGTGAGGCCGGTCGCGTCGGCCATGTAGTTGCCGGTGCGGTAGTCGCGATGGCAGAGCGTGAGCTCGCCGGCCGGCGGAGCGTGACGCTCGAGCCAGCGCAGCGCCCATTCGAGCGCCGGGTAGGGCGTCGGATGGGCGTCGAGAAAGGCCCGGTGGCGGGCGATGCCGACGAGCGCCGGGGCACCCTCGGCAAGCGGCAGGAAGGCGAGATCGGGGCGTGGCGGGCGGATCGAATGGATCCGCGCCAGCTCCGCGCCGAGCCGTTCGGCGAGCGCCACCCGGTCGCCGCGAAAGCCGTCGTCCTTGACCAGGACGTGGCCGGCGGCCGTGCCTTCGATCCGCCGCATGACGAAGAAAGCGCGGCCGAGGACATCCGGATCCTCGCACAGCCACAGCGGTTCCGGCACGGTCACACCGACCGCCGCCACCGCCTTCAGCAGAGCGAATTCCTGCGCCCGCCCGTGGCTCGCCGCCACCCCGGCGGAGGCGGAATCGCAGCGCAGCACGCAGGCGTGGCGGCCGGGGTGGGTGCCGCCCTCGCAGACGAGGTCGAGCCGCCAGTTCTCCTGGACGGCGCCGCCGGAGAGGCGCTTCAGCCCCTCGACGGCGACCGCCGTCGCGCCGGTCGCCTGGCAGAGAAAGCGCTCGAGGGCGTGTCGCCGATCGTCGTTCATGGCGTCCTCCTCACAGAGCGGAAATCGTGTGGCCGTGGTCGACCGTCACGGTGGTGCCGGTCATGCCGCGACCGGCATCGGAGGCGAGCAGCAGCAGCGGGCCGTCGAGATCCTCGGGCCGGCCGAAGCGGCGCATCGGCACGCGGCGGCGCAACCGGTCGCCCGCCTCGCTCTCCAGGAAGTCGCGGTTGAGGTCGGTGACGAACCAGCCCGGCAGCAGCGCGTTGACGCGGATGTCGTGACGGGCGAGTTCGAGCGCCATCGCCTTGGTCAACTGGATCAATCCGGCCTTGGAGGCGGCATAGGGGGCGACGCCGCCGGCGACCCTGACCCCGAGGATCGAGGCGACGGCGACGATCGCGCCGGCCCGCCGCCCCGCGACCCACCGGCGCGCCGCTTCCTGCGCCACGGCCTGCATGGCGGGCGGCAGCTGGCCGAAGGCCTCGGCCGCGTTGCCGGCGACGATGCGCCCTATCATCTCGGGCGAAGCCTTCAAGCCATGCAGCCACGCCAGCTTGTCGA
>JAAYVT010000136.1 GCA_012517025.1 Phyllobacteriaceae bacterium
AGTCGAGGACGGCGCGCGAATAGCCGATCGCCCGGTCGAGCGTGGCCACCAGCTTCGGCACGAATCGCTGCACCGTCCCGTCGGGGATGGCGGACAGCCGGTCGGTGACGAGCTGCGCCGCCGCCAGCATGTTGCGGAGGTCGTGGTTGATCTTGGAGACGGCGACGCCGAGATCGGCGAGATGCTTCTTCTGCGCCAGCGATCCGGCGACCTCGGTCTGCAGCTCGGCGAGCCGGCGCTCGGCGTCGCCGATCTCGTCGGCGCGCGGCAGCGGCCGGATGATCCGGTCGGCGTCCTCGGGATCCTCGGCGAACGAGGCCATCGCCCGGGTCAGACGCTCCAGCGGCTGCAGGAACATGTGACGCAGCACGAAGAACACGATGATCGCGACCAGCGCCACCAGTCCGATCGAGATCATCAGCAGATTGATCGCGAAGCGCATCGTCGCCGCCCGGATCGGCGTCGACGACATCACGAGATCGACCTCCTCGCCGGAGGGACCGGGAATCCCGATGATGCGCAGCGTCTCGTCGCTGCGGTCGAACAGCATGTCGACGGCGGCGACGGTCCAGCCCCACGGATCGCGGCGATCGAGGTCGACGGTGCGGTCGACGGCGGTCGGCGGGGCCTCCGCCGCGGCGACCAGCCGGCGCATGTTGCCCTGGCGCACCGAGATGATCGAGGCGTGCATGTCGCCGAGCAGGCGATTCTGCAGGCGGCGGTCGAGATCCGGGACGCCGGACAGCGCCAGCACCACCAGTTCGGCGCGGTGGACCGCCTCCTGCATCCGGTTGATGCGGAAATGCGCGATCGAGGGGACGAACACTAGAATCTCGGCGACCACCACGAACAGCGCGGTCAAGGCGACGAGCTTCGTCGACAGCCGCGCCCGTCGGCGGCCGGCGCCCGTCGGCCCGTCTGTCTCGCGCTCGTCCACGGTCGCGACCGTCCGGCTCATGCCTCGTCTTCCCCGATGCGGAAACGGCAATCTACTGCCGGTCCCGGCCGGCGAAAAGGCGGGAAATCGACACCGGCGCCGCCGGCCGCGTTGACAGGCGCGCCTCTCGCCACCTATAAGCCCCCTCGACCGGGATCCCCGTCCCTTCGGGCCGTGCGTCTGCGCGCGCTCGTCATCGACGCAAGACCGTCGATCGCCACCCGCGGCGTCGTCGAAAGGCGGCGTCGGCGGCGGACGGGGTTTCCCAATCGAACGCGATCCCGCGATGGGCGGGTGACGGACCACTCGAGACCAGGGGGCCGCTCCAGAGGCGGCGAGGACCCATGAAGCGCACCTACCAGCCCTCCAAGATCGTGCGGAAGCGCCGTCACGGTTTCCGTTCCCGCATGGCCACCGTCGGCGGCCGTCTGGTGATCGCCCGTCGTCGCGCCCGCGGTCGCAAGCGCCTCTCGGCCTGATCGGCCGAGCGAACCGTCCCGTCGGGGCTCCGCTCCGGCGAAAGGCCGCGAGCCCGAGGACGTGGGACGCGCGATGCGCAGATTGAAAAAACGCGCCGAGTTCCTGGCCGTCGCCCGTGGGGC
Source organism: Phyllobacteriaceae bacterium (assembly GCA_012517025.1). Classification (GTDB taxonomy): domain Bacteria; phylum Pseudomonadota; class Alphaproteobacteria; order Rhizobiales; family Ancalomicrobiaceae; genus Pinisolibacter. Next base: position 1,540 of record JAAYVT010000136.1, read on the forward strand.
GCGGTCGGCTCGGCGCGGCTTCGTTCTGCAGTCGGCTCTCGTCGACGACGCCGAGGCGGATCCGCGCTGCGGGTTCACCGTCACCAAGAAGGTCGGCAACGCGGTGGTGCGCAATCGCGTCCGCCGTCGCCTCAAGGAAGCGCTGCGCCTGGAGGCGGAGCGCCTCGCCCGGCCCGGCCGTGATCACGTGCTGATCGGCCGTCGCGAGAGCCTCGAGCTCTCCTTCGCGTCGCTGCGAGCCAACCTCGTCGGCGCCTTCGCGCAGGCACACAAGACCCTCGCCAAGATCGAGAAGGCGAACGCCTCCGCCGCGCGAGCGAGCCCCGCCGCCGCAACACCCGGGACCGTCGGATGATCGACAAGAAGAACTACCTCGTCGCGATCGTGCTCTCGATCCTCGTCCTCCTGGGCTGGCAGTACTTCGTCGCCGGTCCGCGCATGGAGGCCGAGCGTCGGGCCCGCGCCGTCGAGATC
>JAAYVT010000137.1 GCA_012517025.1 Phyllobacteriaceae bacterium
ACCTCGGCGCGGCGGCGCTCGACCGGGCGGCGGCGGCGACGCTCGGGGTGTCGGTCGCCGACGTCGAGATGATGAACGCGCGGCTGTCCGGGCCGGACGCCTCGCTCAACGCACCGCTCCACGATCGCGAGGAAGCGAGCGGCGAACGTCAGGATCTGCTCGCCTCCGACGAGCCGGCGCTCGACGAGACGGTCGCCGGCGCGATCGATCGCGAACGGCGGATCGGCTGGCTGCAGGACGCCCTCGGCCTGCTCGACGATCGCGAGCTCAGGATCCTGCGCGAACGCCGGCTCACCGAAGAGGGCGAGACGCTGGAAACGCTCGGGCATCGGCTCGGGATCTCGAAGGAGCGGGTGCGGCAGATCGAGGCGCGGGCGCTCGAGAAGTTGCGGACGGCGCTGCTCGCCCGCGACGCCGATCGCGCCGCCTTCGTGTGACGCCGGCGGCCTCGGCCGAGCTCAGGAATCGGTGGCGATCTTGACCATCCGGCCGGGCTCGATCGGATCGGTCGGACCGAGGCCGTTGAGGACGCGGAACAGGTCGAGCTTGCGTTCGGTGCCGCCCATCTGCTCGGCGAGACGCTCCACCGTGTCGCCGGGCTTCACCCGCACCAGCCGGAGATGCAGCGGCCGCAGCCGCGCCGATTCTTCCGGCGTCAGGCGGCGGAACGAGCCCATCGTCTCGGCGAGCGCCGCCTCCAGGCTGGGCTGACCCTCCTGGGCGGCGAAGATGAAGCGGAACACCGTCCGCCCCTTGCGCAGCAGGCAGATCTGGAAGATCCAACCGTCGGCGCGGGCGGTGGCGGTGGCGGTGGTGAATTCGCCGACCATCCCCTCTTTGATCGAGCCGGCGTCGAGCCCGTTGACCCAACCGGTGCCGAGATAGTCGACGAGCGGGGTCTCGGGCGGCAGCGCGACGCCGTCGAAGCGCATCGCCGAGCCGGTCTGGTCGGTGCCGAGCACCGCCTTGGTGGTGTTCTCGAGCGTGTAGGTCTGCGGCACGGTGAACTGGATGCCGAGGCCCTTGTGCAGGAACGAGCGGCCGCGCACGAAGCCCTCGGTGGGGTCGTCGCCGTAGACCATGCCGTCGAGGCCGAGCAGATACTGATCCTTCTCCTGCTCGCCGATGCCGGGGGCGCCGATCTCGCGCGCCGCCCGCACCGCGAAGGCGATGCGTTCCGGGGTCGAGGGGTGAGTGGAAAGGAAGTCGGGGTTGCGCGGCGAGCCGCCGATGCCGCGATGGGCGCGATAGTCGGCGAAGCGCGCCATCTGCGACAGGAAGCGCGAGGAGGCGAAGGGATCGAAGCCGGCGCGGGCGAGGGTGCGGATGCCGATGGCGTCGGCCTCGAGCTCCTGGACCTGGCTGAAGCGGGCGAGCGACAGCTGGGTGGAGGCGAGGGCGAGACGCTGGGCGTCCTGATCCTGCATGACGTTGGCGACGACGCGGTTGACCTCGGAGGCGGCCTCGGCGCGGCGGGCGCGGGCGACGGCGTGGCGGGCGGTGACGTGCGCCATCTCGTGGGCGATCACCGCGGCGACCTCGGAGGTGTCGTCGGCGAGCGCCAACAGGCCGCGGGTGACGTAGAGGTTGCCGTTGGGCAGCGCGAAGGCGTTGATCGCCGGCGAGTTGAGGATGGTGATGCGGTAGCTCTGGGCCGGATCGTCGGAGGCGGCGACGAGGCGGCCGACCGAACGGGCGATCGCCTGGGCGGCGGCGGGGTCGTCGTAGACGCCGCCGTAGGAGGCGACGATGCGGTCGTGCTCGGCGTCGGTCTTGGGGGTGAGCAGGGCGGTGTCGGAGCCGCCGGTGACCGGCGCGATCATCTCGTCGCGCACGCCGACCGAGCCGCAGCCGGCGACGAGCGCGGCGAGGCCGACGGCGATCGCGACGCGCCAGGGCGCGCGACGTGGCGCGTCGGTTCGACGGATCTCGGTCGGGACGACGGTTGCGCTCAAACCCTTCACCTCTCCACCGGCTCGATCGCCGTCGGATCGTCGACGCTCATGCGCGGTGCCTCGCCTCGGCGCGACACCACACCCCTCACGCGGACACGAAACCCCTTCAGGCGGTCCGGTGCGAGACCCGCCCGTTCGAAGCGGGTTCGGTCGTTATCGTTCATGACCACGGCGAAGTCACGCACGATGTCGTCTCCGAAGTTCAGCCATGTCCGCCCCCCCGATCGACCGATCGAACGGACGGTTCCCTCCGCGACGACCACGTCTCCGACCCGGGCCGCCAGGGTCCGATCGGCGGGTCGGACGGCGTCGATCGTCGTCGCCCACAGACCGCGTCGCTCGTTCCGCGCCGCCGTTTCCCGCCGGAACAGGGCGGCGACGCAGACCGGATCGTCGTGCCTCGGAGCCACCCGCAGGCGGCCCTCGGCGACCAGATCTCCGTTCAACCAATGCCCGGTCTCGGTGTCGACAAGATGGCCGAGGCGACGGCCGCGACGATCCTCGCCGAGATCGAGCAGCGACAGTTCGCGGCCCTCGATGCGATCGGCGAGGGCGGCGCGGGCCGCCGTCGCGACCGCCGCCGCCTCGGCGCGGGCCT
>JAAYVT010000138.1 GCA_012517025.1 Phyllobacteriaceae bacterium
CGAGCTTGATCAGCTTCTCGACGACCTCGGGAACCGTCGCGACGCGACGCTCTCCCGGGTAGGTCTCTTTTGGAATTCCGATGTTCGAAGCCATGGTGATCCCATCCGTTCTGGTATTCGGCGTCGGTCGTCGGCGGTGATCTCGCCCCGGCGCGCGGCGGTCTCGCGGGTCGCCGCCGTCCTCACCGGCGAGACCCTCCCCCGCGGTCGCGGACGGCGGGCTCTCGCCGCCACTCCCCGTCGGGGGTCGTCTCACTCCCTCTGAACGACGACGCCCTCGTCGCGCCGGTGATCGCCGACGCCGGACCGAAGGTCCCGCACGACCGCCGGCCGCCGCGCCGCCCCGACGCGCGCCGAACCTCGTGCCGAACCGCGGCGCTTTCGCAGGACGTTCGTTCGAAATTCTCCCCCGTCTTCGTTTCGACCCGTTCGCGCGCCCCGTGTCGTTTCGCCCGAAGGACGATCCGATCGATTCAACCGCGAACCATGAACAGCCCCATCAGACACAGCACGACCACCACCGTTCCCGTTCCCCATTTCAACAGGGTCAGGAAGCCACGGTAGGTGCGCTCGTGCGCCGCGATGTCGCTCGTCGTGGTCTGGGCCATGATCGTCTCCCCCGATGTCGTCGCCCGGCCCTCTGCGGAGCCGTCGGAGCCATCGAAGCAGCAGTCCGGACCGAACGCAACGACGATGTCGCATCTCCCCTCGGGAAGGCGTCACATGCGCCTTTCCTCATGCTTCTCTTGGCATTTTCGCCGCCACTTCCGCCCCTGTCACTGCTTCGAAGGCAGTAATTCGCAAGTGCGAAGCGCGGCAGATTGCCGCTCGTGGAGGCGGGCCCGCTCGAAGTCCTCGATCGCCGTTTCGAACAGGCGATGGAAGTTCAGCTCGGCGTCGAGATGCAGGAAGACGCCGCCGAGGCCGAGCGCGGCGCGGTCCATGAACAGGAATTCGCGCGGCGGCTTGACCGGCCCGTGGGTGCGGAGCGCCTCGGAGACCGCCATCGCCTGTTCGCGACCGAACTCGATCGGCGACACGCCCTCGGCGATGCGGCGGGTGCGATCGGTGAGCAGCGGCCCGTAGAGGAAGCGCGCCCAAATGTCGAGGGTGTCGATCAGCTCGTTGGAGAGGTTCTCGAAGCCCCACGCCTCGTAGGCGGCGACCACCCGGTCGCGGTCGTCGGTCAGGAGCCCGCGATAATGCTCGATCACCGCCTCGACGAAGCGCGACGGGAAGATCCGCACGCAGCCGAAGTCGAGCAGGTTGATGCCGCCCACTTGCGCCTCGTCCTCGAACACCGCGTAGTTGCCGAGATGGGGATCGCCGTGGATCACCCCGAACCGGCAGAACGGGTGCCACCAGGCGCGGAACATCGCCGCCGCGATGCGGTTCCTCACCTCTTGTGACCTGTCCTTGAAGGCGAGCAGCGGTCGCCCGTCGAGCCAAGTCATCGACAACAACCGCCCGGTGGAGAGTGCCTCGACCGGCTCGGGGATGCGTACCCCGTCGTCTTGCGCATGCATCAGCCCGTAGAGCCGCATGTGCTTCAGCTCGCGCGCGTAGTCGAGTTCTTCGCGGATGCGCTCGCCGATCTCCTGCGCGATCTCGGTGGTGTCGATCTGTGGCCGGAGCCGCCGCATCAAGGCGAAGATCGCCGAGAGCTGGGTGAGGTCCGCCTCGACGGCGCTCGCCATGTCGGGATATTGCAGCTTGACCGCCAGCCGCCGCCCGTCCGGCGCCACCGCCCGGTGCACCTGCCCGAGCGAGGCCGCATGCGCCGGCTCGTGCTCGAACGAGGCGAAGCGCCCCGCCCAATCGGGCCCGAGCTCCGCCGACATCCGCCGCTTGACGAAGGCCCAGCCCATCGGCGGGGCGTGCGCCTGCAGACGCTGCAGCTCCGCCGCCCATTCGGCCGGGATCGCGTCGGGAATGGTGGAGAGGAATTGCGCCACCTTCATCAGCGGCCCCTTGAGACCGCCCAGCGCGTCGGCGATGAGCTTGCCCTCGCGCGCCGGATCGCCGCCGCCGACCAGCCGCCCGCCCGCGATCCGTGCCGCCGCCATGCCGACGTCGACGCCGATGCGGGCATGGCGCAGCACGCGGCCGGTGAGGGAATTGCGTTCGTCGTCGCGGGGCATGATCGGGCCTTCGGTGGGATCGTGCTCGATCATATGGGGCGAGAGAGCGGCAGCGGCCAGGGTTCGCCGGCGATCACACCGGCCAGCGGTCCCGGATCCAGCGGGTGAGGCTCTCCTCGGACACCGCACCGGCGGCGAGGTCGAGCACGATCCGTGTCGCCTCCGCCGGCGGCGGTGCGAAGCGGACGCCGTTCTTGCGCAGGAAGAGCATCATCGCGACGAAGGCGGCCCGTTTGTTGCCGTCGACGAAGGGACGGTTGCGGGCGATGCCGAAGGCGTGCGCCGCCGCCAGAACCGCGAGATCCGAACCTTCGTACGCCCATTTGTTGCGCGCTCGCCCGAGCGCCGATTCGAGCCCGCCGCGATCCCGCAGGCCGGGCGGTCCGCCGAACCGCGCGATCTGCCGCTCGTGCAGCGCCACCACTTCCTCGACCGTCAGCCAGATCGGGTCGAAGGCCGCGCCGGCCTCTTCGGCGAACCCACCGACGACCGGACTCATTTCGCCAGTTCCCTGAGCGTGTCGCGATATTCGTCCATGACCTCGTCGACGAGCGCCATGGAGCGTTCGAAATCCGGATCATAAGGCGACAGCCGCACCCCGCCGGCCCCGTCCGGCGTCGCGTGCAAGGCGTCGCCGGGCTTGAGACCGAGCTTGGTGAGCAGTTCCTTGGGCAGGATCAGCCCGGTCGAATTGCCGATCTTCTTGACTTCGAGCTTCATGGGCGCGCCTCGCGTTGTACGAAACGTATAACACGAGGCGCCGATCGCCCACAACGACCGTCCCCTCCGGAGACCGGATCTCAGCCTTCCATCGCCTCCAACTCGTCGATCAACCCTTCGATCACCGACAGCCCGATCGACCAGAAGCCGGGATCGCCGGCGTCGAGCCCGAACGGCGCCAACAGCTCCTTGTGGTGCTTGGTGCCGCCGGCCTTCAGGAGATCGAAGTACTTCGCCGGGAAGCCCTCCGGGTGCGTCTGATAGGCGCCGTAGAGCGAGTTCACCAGGCAGTCGCCGAAGGCATAGGCGTAGACGTAGAACGGCGAATGGATGAAGTGGCCGATGTAGACCCAGAAGGTCTCGTAGCCATCGGCCAGCCGGATCGACGGGCCGAGGCTCTCGCTCTGCACCTCCATCCAGAACCGGCAGACGTCGTCGGAAGTGAGTTCGCCCTCGCGGCGAGCGGCGTGGACCTTGCGCTCGAAGGTGTAGAAGGCGATCTGGCGCACGACCGTGTTGATCATGTCCTCGACCTTGGAGGCGAGCATCGCCCGCTTCTCTTCCTTGGTCGCGGCGTCCGCCAGCAACGCCCGGAAGGGCAGCATCTCGCCGAAGACGGACGCCGTTTCGGCGAGCGTCAGCGGCGTCGGCGCCATCAGCGCGCCGTTCGGGCCGGCCAGCACCTGATGCACGCCGTGGCCGAGTTCGTGGGCGAGCGTCATCACGTCCCGCACCTTGCCCATGTAGTTGAGGAGCAGATAAGGGTGCGCCGAGGGCACGGTCGGATGGGCGAAGGCGCCCGGCGCCTTGCCCGGCCGGGTCGGCGCGTCGATCCACGGATTGTCGAAGAAACGCTTTCCGATCTCCGCCAGTTCCGGCGAGAACCGGCCGTAGGCGGCGAGCACCGTCGCCTTCGCCTCCTCCCAGGGAATCGTCCGCGACGGCGCGGTGGCGAGCGGCGCGTTGCGATCCCAGTGATCGAGCACCGGCTTGCCGAGCCACTTCGCCTTGAGCGCGTAGTAGCGGTGCGACAGCCGCGGGAAGGCCTCCCGCGCCGCCGCCACCAGCGCCTCGACCACCTCGCGCTCGACCCGGTTGGAGA
>JAAYVT010000139.1 GCA_012517025.1 Phyllobacteriaceae bacterium
CGGCCGGCGAGCTGAAGGCGGTCGCCGGCATCGGCGCGGAAAAGCTCGGCTATTTCCCGCCGTGTCACCTGCGCGAGCAGGACATCGGCCGGCCGTGGGCGGAATTGCTCGCCGCCGTACCGGGCGTGCGGATGGAGGGGATCGGTCGACCCGACGACTGCTGCGGTCTCGGCGGGATCATGGGGTTCAAGACGAATTTCCATCACGCCTCGCTCGCCATGGGGCGGGGGCTGATGGCGCGGACCGAGGCGGTGGGCCCCGATCGCGTCGTCACCGAGTGTCTGGGCTGCCGGGTGCAGTTCGAGCAGATGCAGGAGCGACCGGTCAGCCATCCGGTCGAGTTGTTGGCGCAGGCCTATCGCGACGCCGAGGCCGCCGAGGCCGCGTCGCGCTGAACCGTGTCGCGCGCCGGTCAGGCCCTGGCGATCCAACGCGGCGAGGTGGCGGCGTCGAAGGCGCGGGCGACGCGCGAGGCGGGCTCGCGGCCGAGCTCGGCGGAGATCCAACGGGCGCAGTCGACCAGGGTGGAGAGATCGACGCCGGTTTCGATGCCCATGCGGGCGAGCAACCAGATCAGATCCTCGGTGGCGAGGTTGCCGGAGGCGCCCGCCGCATAAGGACAGCCGCCGAGCCCGCCGACCGAGGCGTCGAAGACGGCGACCCCCATCTCCAGCGCCGCCGCGACGTTTGCCGCCGCCAGCCCCCAGGTGTCGTGGAAATGGCCGGCGAGCGCGGCGACCGGCACGTCGCGGGCGACCCGTTCGACGAGGCGCTTCACCCCGGTCGGGGCACCGACGCCGATGGTGTCGCCGAGGCTGATCTCGTAGCACCCCATCTCGAAGAGCGTGGCGGCGACGTCGGCCACCGCTTGCGGCGCGATCTCGCCCTCGTAGGGGCAGCCGAGGACGCAGGAGACGTAGCCGCGCACCCGAACCTTCGCGGCCGCCGCCGCTTCCATGACGGGCACGAAGCGATCGAGCGATTCGGCGATCGAGCAGTTGATGTTCTTTCGGCTGAAGCTCTCGGAGGCGGCGGCGAACACCGCCACTTCCTCGGCGCCGGCGGCGAGCGCCGCCTCGAAGCCCTTGAGGTTCGGGGTCAGGACGGAATAGGCGACGCCCGGACGCCGCGCGATGCCGGCGAGCACCGCGGCATGGTCGGCCATCTGCGGCGTCCACTTCGGCGAGACGAAGGCGGTCGCCTCGATCGCGGTCAGGCCGGCGGCGCCGAGCCGGTCGATCAGCTCGAGCTTCACCGCGGTCGAAACCGGCGACTTCTCGTTCTGCAGCCCGTCGCGAGGGCCGACCTCGACGATCTTCACTCGGGTGGGAAGCGTCATCGGCGATGTCTCCGGATCTCGGGCGTCATGCGGTCTTCGCCTCCTCAAGCCCCAGTTCCTCGGTCATCTGCCGACGGATCAGGAACTTCTGGATCTTGCCGGTGACGGTCATCGGGAAGGCGTCGACGAACTTGATCCAGCGCGGGATCTTGTAGTGGGCGATTTGACCCCGACAGAAGGCGCGGATTTCCTCCTCGGTCGGCATCTCGCCGTCGCGCGGGATGATCCAGGCGCAGAGTTCCTCGCCGTATTTGGCGTCGGGCACGCCGACCACCTGGACGTCGCGGATCTTGGGGTGGCGATAGAGGAACTCCTCGATCTCGCGCGGATAGACGTTCTCGCCGCCGCGGATGACCATGTCCTTGATGCGGCCGACGATGTTGCAATAACCCTCGTCGTCGATCGTCGCGAGGTCGCCGGTGTGCATGAAGCCGTCGGCGTCGATCGCCTCGACGGTCTTGGCCGGATCGTCCCAATAGCCGTGCATCACCGAATAGCCCCGCGTGCACAGTTCGCCGGGGGTGCCGCGCGGCACCGTGTTGCCGTCGCCGTCGACGATCTTGACCTGGCAATGCGGCTGGATGCGGCCGACGGTGGAGACGCGGCGCTCGAGCGGGTCGTCGACGCCGCTCTGGAAGGAGACCGGCGAGGTCTCGGTCATGCCGTAGGCGATGGTCACCTCGCGCATGTGGAGTTCGGCGATCACCCGCTTCATCACTTCGATCGGGCAGGGACTGCCGGCCATGATGCCGGTGCGCAGGCTGGAGAGATCGAACGTGGCGAAGCCGGGATGATCGAGCACGCCGATGAACATGGTCGGGACGCCGTAGAGCCCGGCGCAGCGCTCCTCGGCGACCGCCTCCAGCACCGCGAGCGGATCGAAGGCCTCGCCCGGATAGACGATGGTGGCGCCGTGGGTGAGGCAGCCGAGATTGCCCATCACCATGCCGAAGCAGTGGTAGAGCGGCACCGGAATGCACAGGAGCTCGCCCGGCTGCAACCGGATCGCGTCGCCGACGAAGCGGCCGTTGTTGAGGATGTTGCGGTGGGTGAGGGTGGCGCCCTTGGGGTTGCCGGTGGTGCCCGAGGTGAACTGGATGTTGATCGGGTCGGTCGCCTTCAGGCTCGCCCCGCGTGTCGCCAGCGCCGCCCGTTCCGCCGCGCTCGGCTCGGCGAGGAGCGCGCCGAAGTTCAGCATGCCGGGCGTCTCATCCTCGCCGAGGCGGATCACCCATTGCAGTGACGGCAGGCGGGCGGCGGTGAGCGCGCCGGGCTTCGACGTCGCCAGTTCCGGGGCGAGGGTGGCGATCATCGCCAGATAGTCGCTCGACTTGAAGGACGGCGACAGGATCAGCGCCCGACAACCGACCTTGTTGATCGCGTAGTCGAGTTCGGCGAGGCGATAAGCCGGGTTGATGTTGACCAGAATCAGCCCCGCCTTGGCGGTGGCGAATTGGGTCAGTGCCCATTCCTCGTTGTTCTGCGACCAGATGGCGACGCGGTCGCCGACCGCGAGGCCGAGCCGCATCAGGCCGCAGGCGAGCGCCTCGACCTTGCGGCCGAAGTCGGCATAGGTCAGGCGCACGCCCTGATGTCGCGAGATCAGCGCCAACTCGTCGGCGTGGGTCGCGCAGGCGGCGTCGAAATAGGCGCCGATCGTGGTCTCGATCAGCGGGGCGTCGGTCGCGCCCGTCACGATGCTCGGTTCGCTCATGGGGTCCTCCGGTCGTGCCGCGTTTGCTGCGGTCTGTCGTCGCTGGGGTCGGCTCACGCCGCTTCCGGTTCGAAGTCGACCAGTTCCGCGCCCTCGGCGACCTGATCGTCGAGGCCGCAGCGGAAGGCCTTGACCACGCCGGCGGCCGGTGCGGAGACCTTGTGTTCCATCTTCATCGCCTCGAGCACGAGCAGGGGGGCGCCCTTCTCGACCTTGCCGCCGGGCTCGGCGAGCAGGGCGACGATGCGGCCGGGCATCGGCGCCAGCAGTCCGCCGTGGCCGGCGTGGCCTTCCTCGGCGACGTCGAGCGGGTCGACGACGTCGAGCTTCCAGCTCTCGCCGCGCAGGAAGACGGCGAGCGCGCCGCCGACCGCGACGGCGATCGCCTCTTCGCGGTGCCCGTCGAAATCGACCGCGATGCGGCCGTGGTCGAGGAGGCGGCCGCGCGCCTCGACGATGCGATCGCCGAGGCCGAGGCGGAAGCCGCCGACGGTGTGGGTGACGGCGACCGTCGCCTCGCGTTCGCCCCAGCGGAAGGTGAGGGCGCGGGTGAGCGCGCCGTTGAGGCGCCAGCCGTCGCGGCGATCCCAGGGCGAAGGACCGGTCGAGCCCGCCGCCTCGCCGAGCAGACGGGCGAGGGCGGCGGTCAGGAAGA
>JAAYVT010000140.1 GCA_012517025.1 Phyllobacteriaceae bacterium
CAGCAAATCGCAGACCAAGCAGGTCAGCGACGCGTGCGGCATGCTGGAGGCCTACGCCGAGGTGGACAAGGCGCTGGCGGACCTGAACGGGAACACCGCCGCGTTCCGACTGTCGGAGGACCGGGCGTTCCTGGAGGCCATGAACCAGGAGATGGCCTCCACCCTGTTCTACGGCAACACAACCCTGGAGCCGGAGAAGTTCAACGGACTGGCGCTCCGGTACAACGCATACCAGACGGCCGACGAGAAGCTGTCCACCTACAACGTGGTGAACGGCACAGGCTCCGGCGACGACAACACCAGCATCTGGCTGATCGTCTGGGGCCCGAACACGGTCCACGGCCTGTACCCCAAGGGGCTTCCCGCCGGGCTCAGCCACCGTGACCTGGGCGAGGTCGCCCTCGAGCGGGCGGCCGGTCGCCGGGTCCATGGTGTGGGAGACGGCGCGGCCGGCGATCTCGGCGACGTGGCGATAGGTGCCGGAGGTCGCCACCGCCGCGTCGGTCAGCTCGATCACCCCGAGCAGGCCGCGCGCCGCCCGATCGGGACGCTCCTGTCCGACGATCCAGGCCGATCCGTCCGGTTTGCGCCCGCCCGCCCGCATCTCGCCGTCGATGCCGACGAGGAAGGAGGCGACGGCGAAGTCGGCCATCACCGCCGCCATGCGGTCGACGCCGTAGCCCTTGGCGATGCCGGAGAGGTCGACGGTCATCGGCGCCAGGCGGCGGGCGCGCCGGTTGGTGCGGTCGAGCTCCAGCGTCTTCGGCGGCTCGAAGGAGGGGCGCCCCAGCGTCGCGGCGATGCGGGTGGCGTCGGGGGTGTGCGAGCCGCCGCCGAAGCCGAAGGCGCGGACGAGGTCGCCGACGCCGACGTCGAAGGCACCCGCCGACTGTCGCCCGATCTCCAGCGCCGCCTCCAGCACCTCGAAGAGGCCGGCCGGCAGCTCGGTCCAGACGCCGATCGGGGCGCGGTTCAGCCGGGCCAGATCGGAGGTCGAGCGCCAGCTCGACATCTGCGCCTCGACCTCCTCGATCGCGGCGGCGAGCGCCGCGGCGAGGCGGGTTTCGTCGAAACCGACCGGGGCGAAGAACACCGCCGACCAGCGCGCGCCCATCGCCGGCCCGTTCACCGCCCGGCGAACGAGCGCCGTCGAGCGGACCGGGTGGGTCTCAATAGACGTCTTCGACATAACGCCCCCTCGCCTTCAGGCTCGCCAGATCGACACCGATCGGATGGAGGATGCCGTCGAGGGTGCGCGACACCGCCGTGCCCATGTCGCGGCTGCAGCACACCAGGATCTGCGCGCCGGCTCGCACCAACTCGCGCAGACGCGGCGCGTCGGCGGCGATGCGGTCCTGGACGTAGGCGCCGGCCTGCGGGTCGCGCGAGAAGGCGGTGGTGAGCGAGGTCAACCGGTTCTCGGCGAGATGGGCGGCGAGCTCGTGCTCGTAGAGGAAGTCGGACGCCGGGTTGCGGCCACCCCAATAGAGGTGGACCGGGCGGGCGCCGTCGTTCGCCCGGACGAAGCCGGCGAGCGGACCGATGCCGGCGCCGGCGCCGATCAGGATCAACGACGAGGCGGTCTCGGCCGGGCGGAAGCTCGGATTGGTGCGCACGAAGGCCTCGATGCGGTCGCCGGTCCGCAGCGCGTGCAGCCGGCTCGAGCAGACGCCGCCGGGCATCAGCCGCACGCAGATCTCGACGATCCCGTCGGACGCCGACGAGGCGAGCGAATAGAAGCGCGGCATCGCATCGCCCGGCGGCACCACGCCGAGCAGGTCGCCGGCCTCGAAGTCGGGCAGCCGGCCGCGCCGAGCACCCGGCCGCGACTGCGGCACGGCGAAGCGCAGGATCGCCACCGGCGCCCCGACCGCCGAGCCGTAGTCGTCGCGGTAGACGAGCTCGAGCGAGGTCGTCTCCGGCCGTTCGGCGACGTGCTCGAGGACGAGCTCGTGACCGAGCACGGCGCCGAGTTCGCGGCCCCACTGGGCGAATTCCTGCGCCGAACGCCGATCGATGCGCTTGGTCTCGAGCAGGCGCGGGAAACCGGCGGCCTCGAACGCCTCGGAGACGGCGTGAGCGTAACCGCAGAAATGCGGGAAGGTGCGGTCGCCGAAGCCGAGCACGGCGACGGCGGGGCGGCCCTCGAGCCGGGCGAGGCGGTCCAAGAAGCGGGCGGCGGAGGCCGGCGCGCCGCCGTCGCCCCAAGTGGCGGCGAGGACGAGCAGGCGCTCGGCCCGGAGGTGGGCCGCGGAGACGGCGTTCATGTCGGCGACGTGGACGCGGTGGCCGTGCGCCGTCAGCGCGGTGGCGAGGGTGGCGGCGAAGCCGCGGGTCGATCCGCCGTCGCTGCCGACGAGGATCACCGTGTCGGCGCGCGCGACCGGCACCATGGCGGGGACGGCGGCGCGACGCGACCGGCGGCGGGCCCACATCACCACGCCGGAGACGGCGAAGAACGGCACGGCGGCGGACGACAGTCCGAGCAGCAGGCCGAGCGCCCAGGCGCCACGACCGGTGTGCAGGGTGCGCACCACCTCGCCGATCCGTTCGGCCACGGTCGCCGGCTCGAAGGCGAGGGCGGCGCCGGTGCCGGGATCGACCAGGGTGCGGCCCTCGGTGGTCGTCATCAGGAAGGTGTCGGCGCGATCGGCGGGGTCGGGGAAGCGCAGCTCGCGGAGATCGCCGACGTCGGCGGCGGCGAGCGCCCGCAGCCCGCCGACCGGCGCCGGGGCGAGCCCGCGCGCCGCGATCGGGGCGGGGTCGCCGCCGTCGTCGGGAAGCAGGCCGAAGGTCGAGGCCGACATCCACAGCCCGGTGCCGGCCGAGACGATCAGGCCGATCGCGGCGAGGCGGCCGAATTCACCGTGCAGCCGCTCCAGGGTGGAGCCGCCGCGCACCGGCCGGAACAGCGCCTTGGCGCCGCCGAGACGACGCGCCAGCAGCAGCACGCCGGAGAGCGTCAGCACCAACATGCCGCCGGCCCCGACCGCCGCCGCGATCCGGCCGCCGTCGCCGGCGAGGAAGGCGCGGTGCAGATCGGTGACGGTGCGGGTGAACTCGGAGACGACGAAGGGGCCGAGCCCGGCGCCGGTCGCCGGATCGATCCGCTCGACGCCGCCGGTGTCGCCGTCGGTGTAGGCGGCGGTGACGACGCCGTTCGCCCGAACCCGGATCGACTCCACGCTCTGGTGGCGCGCCGCCACCGCCCCGGCCAGCGCCGCGACGGAGGTGCCGCGCTCGACGACCGGACCGCCGAAGCGGTCGAGCGTCGGTTGGACGGAGAGAACCACGCCGGTCGCGGCGACGACGGCGATCGCCAGGGCGAGGATCAGGCCCGGCAGGGAATGGAGACGGCGGAGCATCACGCACCTCTGGGGTTCAGAACGAGACTTTCAGCGTCTTGACGTAGCCCTTGCCGGCGACCGGCTTGCCGGACTGGGCGGCGGTGAGCGGAACGACGACGTCGGAGGGATAGTCGCGGCCGTCCTCGACGGCGGTGTCGACGTGGACGACGTAGCCGGCGTACAGCGCGCCGAAGGTGAGCAGCCCGGCCAGCAGCACAC
>JAAYVT010000141.1 GCA_012517025.1 Phyllobacteriaceae bacterium
AAGGGGCCCATGGCGGCGATCGGTTCGTCGATCGGCTCGCCGGTGAGGATCAACACGCGGCTCTCCGACGCGACACCGGTGAGGCGCAGTCGATCGCCGTCGCGGTCGAGCAGGGCGACCGCCTCCGCGCCGATCTCCCGCCTCTCGATCGCCACCGCTCCGGAGAGCACGGCGACGAGCCCGGTCCAGCCCGGCTCGATCGGCAGATCGACGACGGCACCGGCCTCCACCCGGCCGTCGACGACGGCGAGCGGCGTATGGGTGTCGGCCGGTCCGACGACGTCGCCGATCCGACCGGCGACCACCCGCAGCGTCGCACCGGGCGGGTTCAGGGCCGGGATCCGATCGGCGGTGATCGGCTGATAACGCGGCGGCGTGCTCTTGTCGCGCGCCGGCAGGTTGACCCAGAGCTGGGCCATCGAGACGGTGCCGCCTTCCTCGGTGACGCGACGGCCGAGCATCTCCTCGTGGACGATGCCGGCGCCGGCCGTCATCCACTGCACGTCGCCGACGCCGATGCCGTCGGTGTGACCGGCCGAATCGCGATGATCGACCGAACCGGCGTGGACCAGCGTCACCGTCTCGAAACCGCGATGGGGATGCGGGCCGACGCCACGCGGCGTCGGCGACGGGGCGAACTGCCGTTCCGCCGCCCAATCGAGCATCAGGAACGGGCTGATCCGGGAGGTGAAGGCGGCCTCGGCGAACAGAGGCCGGACGAGAAAGCCGTCACCGACCCAATGTCGGCTCGGGGTGGTGAGAACGGTGTCGACACGACGAGCGGTCATGGAAGCTCCTTTCTCCGGTCGGAGGTGCCGGATGGTTGCGTCCAATGTGGCATCTTCCGCGCCCGGATCGAGAGCGCGATCGTCGAACGATCCGTCCGACGCGCCGCCCTCACGGCTGAAACAGCGGCTCCATCGGCGGCAACACCAGTCGTCCGAAGCGCGGCCGGCCGTGGTCGACGATCAGCTCCAGCCGACGTCCCGGCAGGTCGGGATCGCGCGACGGCTTGCCGAGCAGGACGAAGGCGCCGAGCAGGCTCGCCGTCTCCGGGCCGAGCGCGGCGGCGTCGCGCACCACCGCCTCGAGGCCCTGGGCGGCGAAATCGACGGTGCCGTCGAGGAGACCGTCGGCGCCGAGGGTGAACGCGCCCTTGCCGTCGACGCGGACGCCGCCCACCGCGAAGGAGGTGCGGATCGGCTCGATCCGGCCACCGCGCGCGGCGAAGGCGCGGGCCGGTTCGGCAGGCCCCGGCGGCAGCGCGTCGCGCAACGTCGCGGTCAGCGACAGATCGGCGTGAGGTGGACCGAGCCGCCGACCGTCGATCTCCAACAGCGCGGCGGCGGTCGACGCCGCCACGTCGAGATCGTTCGGCCGGTCGACCGGGATCCGCCCGCTCGCTTCCAAGTGTTCGGTCCGCAGCCGCGTGGTGCGGCCGGCGGCGGGGTGCGCGGTGACGTCGACGCCGTCGATCGACACGGCGACGCTCTCCGGCCGCGCCGGCGTCCACCGCAGCGTCGCGACGAGCCGGCGCCAGGTCGCGTCGACCCGACCGCGTCCGGCCGCCTCGGCGACCAGCGGGCCGTCCGCCTCCACCATCACCGTCGTCGGCGACCAGACCGACACCGCCGTCCGCAGCGCCGCGACCGAACCACCGGCGCCGGTCGCCACCGCCTCGACGCCCGGGTCGCGACAGGCGACCTCCAACCGGAACGGCAAGCCGCCGACCGTCCGCTCGGGACAGACGACGCGCAGGCCGCGTTCGGCGAGCATCGGCAGGCGGAGGTCGATCTCGGCGATCAGGCGGGCCCGCGCCCAGGTCCAGGCCGCCGTCCAGGCCGCCGCCACCAGCGCGACGACGACGAGCGCGCGGATCGCCCGGCGCCGGCCGCGGCCGGTCGCGCCGGTGGGAAGATCGGGCTGGGTCATGCGGATGGGAATCCCTTCGCTTCAGTCGTCGGAGACGGGCGGCACCGGACCGCGGCCGTCGCGCGCGACGGTCGGCATCGGCGGCGGGTTGGGCGCCGACAGCGCCTCGCGCAACAGCCGGTCGGAGGCGGTTTCGATCGCCGTCTTCATCTCTTCGAACGCTTCGTCGGGATCGCGCCCGGGAGCGATCGCCGGCAGGAACTCCACCACCAGCGTCCCCGGCGGCCGCAGGAAGCCGTGGCGCGGCCAGAACAGGCCTGAATTGAGCGCCACCGGCACCATCGGCACGCCGAGCTCGCGATAGAGGTGGATCACCCCCAGCTTGTAGGCGGGCGGGGCGCCGGCCGGGCGACGGGTGCCCTCCGGATAGATCACGAGCTGGCGCCCGCGCGCCATCTCCTCGCGGGCCCGCCGGGTCAGCGACTGCAGGGCGGCGCGGCCGGCGGCGCGATCGACCGGGATCTGTTCCGCCTTCTTGGCGTACCAGCCGAACAGCGGGATCGACAGCAGCTCCTTCTTGAGGACGAAGGTCGGATCGGTGAACAGGTCGAGCAGCGACACGGTCTCGAAGGTCGACTGATGTTTCGAGGCGTAGATCGCCCCGCCCTCCGGTCGATTCTCCAACCCACGCAATTCGACTCGGACGCCGGCGATCACCTCCAGGGCGCGGCGATTGATCCGCGCCCAGCTCTGCACGCCCCGCAGCAGCCAGACCTTGGGCATCACTTCGGTCGGCAACAGCAGGAACAGCCACGCGATGGTGTGGGCGTAGAAGAACAGGTTGAAGGCGAGCGAACGCAGGAAGAGCATCTCGAGACGGCCCCGGAAACGGCGACGAGCGCTCAACGCGCGGTGACGCCTCCGAGCCGCGCCATCTGCGTCGAGGCGATCCGCGGCGTCTGATGCGCGAACCGAGCCACGATATACTTGAGGTATTCGCCGAAGAGAAGTTTCGCGGTGGTCGGATGGAGATACCAGGTCTCGAGATTGAGATCGGGGTGGCTGACCGCGAAGGGCACCTTGCGCACGTTCGGCAGAGCGCGGTCGAGTTCCACCAGCGAACGCGGCATGTGATAGGCGCTGGTGACCACGATCAGGCTCTTGTAGCCGTGCTGCTTGACCCAGGCCGCCGCCTCCTCGGCGTTGCCCGCCGTCGACAGCGCGGTGCGGCCGAGGTCGATGCAACAGGCGAACATGTCGCGATCGGTCTCGGTCAGCTTCTGGATGTCGGCCGCCCGGGTCAGCGGATGCACGCCGGAGATCAACAGGCGACGACCGCGCCCGGCGGTCAGGAGCTCGATCGCCTCCATCACCCGGTCGCGACCACCGGTCAGCGCGACGATGGCGTCGGCGTGCGGATCCGCCGGTTCCTCGGAGGAGGTGACGACGAAGGCGAAGACGACGAAGCCGAGCCCGAACAGCAGCGATCCGACGACCGTCGCCAGCACCGCGCCGCGCAGGATCTGCCCGGCGACGTGGCGAGGCGAGAGGGCGCAGAGCGCCCGCAGCAGATCGCGCGTCCGTTCCTTCATGCGTTCCCCGGCCTCGGACCGCCCACCTCCGCCGACACGCGAACGCCGCGAGCGAATCTCGACGTCTCGGAGTTTATCGCAGGGGAGCGGCGAAACCTTGACCGTGCTCATCGCCCCTCACTCCAACCGCCTGAGATGACCGATCACGGTCGCCCGCGAGGTGACGCCGGTCAGCACCGTGACCACCGCGACCGCGCCGATCACCCCCAGGATACCGCTCCACCCGAGCGAGAAGCCACCGAACAAGGCGTGCGCCTGGTCGGCGAGCGGATCGCCGGGTTCCCCCGACAGGAGGAGATCGGCGACGACGAAACAGGCCAGCGCCGCGCCGCCGCCGAGCGCCCCGCCCTCCAGCCCGAGCTTGAGGAAATGACGACGGAACTCGCGGGCGATGAAGGCGTCCTCGGCGCCGACGAAGTGCAGCACCTCGATGACGTCGCGATTGCCCGCCATCGCGGCGCGGGTGGCGAAGACCACCGACAGCACCATCGCCGCAAACACCAGG
>JAAYVT010000011.1 GCA_012517025.1 Phyllobacteriaceae bacterium
CGCGCTGGAACGCATGCCCTTTGAACTCCTTCGCCGAGTCGGTGACGAGCTGTCGCGGGCGCCCGAACATCGGCCAGGGTTGGTCGATGCCGCGCGCCGCCAACCAGACCTCCTTCGGGCACATCGCCTGGGCGAGGCACAGGGCGACCGACAGCGCCGACGGCTTCTCGAGGGTCAGGCAGAAGCCCAGGATGCAGCGCGTCGCCACGTCGGCGACGAGGGTCAGATACGCCCGGCCGACGAAGACGCCTTCGCCCTCCACCACCTCGACGAAATGGATGTCGGTCGGCGTGTGATCGATCTGACAGACCTCGAGCGGCTTCGCCGCACGGATGTATCCCGGTCTCGGTTTGAGCCGCAGCAGATGCTTCGGGTCGGCCGACCGCTTCTGGGCGATTTCTTCCGGACCGAACAGCGCCAGAATCCGGCGGGCGACGGCGAGGTAGGACGGGGCGGCCAAGCCCGCTTCCTCGCAGCGGGCGCGGATCTCGGCCACGACCGGCGCAAGCGGCGGCGCCTCCAGCGTCAGCCATTGCGTCCGCAGGGTCGCCGCGATGATGACCTCGACGTCCGGGTCGAGCTGCTTCTTCCGCGCGCCGCTGCGGCGCGGCAACAACGACGACACCCGCCGGTCGGCGCGATAACGCGCCAGCAGATTGTAGACCTGCCGGGTCGAGAGGCGCAGCTCGGCCGCGGCCCGTTCGACCGCCGCACGATGCGAACCCGCCGCATCGAGGATCCGGTCGAGTTCGCGCGCGACGCGGCGCGCGGTGAGCCACGCCTCCTCCGACGGCGGCGAAGCCGCAGAAGGGGTCGTTCGGGTTTGCAATCGATCGGGCAAATCGCGCCGCCAGTGAAATCGTTGGCGAAAATTCGCGCTCTTTCTACCGCCCAAGTCCAACCGGCGTATGACGTTTCGGCGTTTGAAATCAGAAGTTAAAAGCGACACTCGCGGCGGCCGAAGACGCACTCGCCCGTCTCGACGAGCGCATCGCGCGAAGCCCGATCCGCGACGGCTGGTGCGCGCGGAATCGCTTCACCGAAGCCGTGTCGAGCCTCCTCCTCGACGGCACGCTCGTCCACCTCGAGGATCTGGTTCTCCACGATGCCGGCCTCGACGCTCGCGCGCCCTCCCCCGAACTGACCCGGGCCCATGCCCACCTGCGCCGCGCCCGCCGCCTGGTCGCCCTCCTTCCCGGGGCAACTCTCGACGTCGCCGGTCTGCTCGCTCTCGTCGGCCGCGGCGCACCGAAGTCGGCCGGGGCGGAGCCCCTTCTCCTCGCCGACGGGACTGAGAGCGAGGGCGACGACGCTTGGGCCACGACCCTGGGCGAGGTCGATGCCCTCCTCGCCCGCACCGATCGGCTGCTCGCCCGCGCCGCCCTCCCCTCCTCCGACGCATCGACGGGATGGGTTCGGTCAGCGCGCCCCGATCGCGACGAACGCCTCGCCCGTTGGGTTGCCGAGATCGAAGCAACCCGCGACTGGCCGGCGACACTCGCCGCCGCGCGCGCCCTCGTCGCCTGGGACCTCGCCGATCCGCTCCCCGAGGAGGAAGGCCTCGGCCGGCTGCTCGTCGCTGACCTGCTTCGTGCTCGCAGCAAGGTGCGGTCGCATCTGGTCGACGTGTCGTCGGGGCTCCGAGCCATACAGCCCGAACGCCGCCGTCACGGCGATCCGCTCGTCCGCCTGCAGGCGGTGCTCGATGGGATGGCCCTCGGTGCCGCCCATGCGCTCGAAGATCACGACCGGCGCTTGACGACCCGCGACGCCCTGCAGCGCCGCATCGGCCCGCGCCGCTCGAGTTCGCGTCTGCCGCAGTTGGTCGAGCTGGTGATCGCCGCACCGCTGGTCACCACCGAGACCATCGCCGGCACCCTCGGCGTCACCCCGCGCGCCGCCGCGGGGATGGTGGCCGAGTTGGGCCTGCGCGAGATCACCGGTCGCGGGCGGTTCCGCGCCTGGGGAATTTCGTAAGCCCCCCCCTTCCAGCCAACCTGCCCACAATCCATCCCCCCAATCCATGATGGAGCTCGCGCAGACCGCCGAGAGGAAAAGACCAGGGCGTTGCGCTGAATTTGCGCTGGCCAGACCCGAATTGCGTTGTTTAAATCGTCGGCAACCC
>JAAYVT010000142.1 GCA_012517025.1 Phyllobacteriaceae bacterium
TCTTCTCACGCGAATCGTTCGCATGCGCCGACGGGCGACGCGGATCGTCTGTCGCACGGGTGTGGACGGCCGATCTTTGACATGAAGCAAGTGTGAGACGACATATTACATATTTCGGATGAAACTTCGACGGCCGTGGCGGCGGGGAAACATCACCGCCACGGCCGCCGCGTTCACGTTTCGGTGTGGCTCGGTCGTTCAGATTCGGTCAACCACCGAAGTGGTTTCCCCCCACCGGGTCGGGGCGGCGGGCGGGTGATTAACGACTTCTTGATGGGATCGAGAAAGACTGCCGGAACGTTCGCCGTGTTCCGCCGTCGCCGGCGGTCCGCGCCCGCGCCTCGTCGCGCCGCGGGCCCGTGCCCGCCGAAGGAGATCCGAGTTGACCCAAATCCGTCCCTCCGTCCGCCGTCTCGCCTGCCTCGCCGCGCTCGGCGTCGGCCTCTCGCTCGGCGGATGTTCCGGCGGTTCGACGTTCCAGTCGGACTACGTCTCGCCGATCGCCGCCACGCCGGCGCCCCAACCCAGCGTTCCGACGATGTCGGGCGGTGCCGCGACGGCGCGGCGCATGCCTCTGCTGCCGCCGGTGCCGGGCGACGAATCCTCCAACGGTCTGCCGCCGGTGACGATGGCCTCGCTGCTGCCGCCCGACGCGCGCTGAGCGCCGGCTCGATTTGCCGATCCGGCGCTTCGTGCTAGTCACGGCGGGTCGAAAATCGACCACGAGGTGACCGGGTGTTCGATCGCAACAGGCTTCTCGAGACGATCGACCTGCGCGCGCGGGCAACCTCGGCGCGGTTCGTCGACGGCTGTCGTCGTCTCGGCAAGCGACGCCCGCGCGCCCTGCGCGAGGGGCCGGCCGGCGAGCGCGCGAGCTTCGTCCTGGCGAGCGGGCTCGTCGTCGCCCTGGCCGCGATCAAGCTGTTCGATCCGCTGATGCGCGGTCGCCCCGAAGCCGTCGACGGATCGCTCGCCCATGCGGTGCTCGGCGGGCTCACCTGGTTCGGCGAAGGCGTCGAAATCCTGGTCGGCTCCGGCGTGCTGGTGATCTTCCTCGCGGCGATCGATCCGGCCGGTCTCGGCCGGGCGAGCCGGGCGCGGCTGGCCGAGGTCTCCGCCGCCTTCGCCTTCGTCTTCGCCTCGGTCGCCGGCAGCGGTCTCGTCGCCGCCCTCGCCAAGAACCTGCTCGGCCGGGCGCGACCCGAACATCTCGCCGGCGACGCGATCTTCGAGATCCACGCGGCGGTGTTCAAATCGAACTGGGCCGCCTTTCCCTCCGGTCACGCCACCACGGCGGGAGCGAGCGCCGTGGTGCTGGCGCTGCTCTTCCCACGGTTCGCGCGCGCCTTCCTGGTCGCCGGGGCAGTGATCGCGCTGACGCGGATCGGCCTCGGCGCGCATTTCCCCTCCGACGTCGCCGCCGGCTTCGCCCTCGGCGCCGCCTTCACCCTGATGCTGGCGCGGGCGCTCTCCAAGCGCGGACTGGTGTTCCGCACCGACGGCGAGGGGCGATTGGCGCTGCGGCCGATCGCCGGACCGGCGGGGTGGTTCGACCTCCTCGCCAATCTGATCGCCGCCCGTCGTCCGCCTCAGGGCTGAACCGCGAGGCGATCGAGCCCACGCGCGAGATCGGCCAAGAGATCGTCGGTGTCCTCGAGCCCGATCTGCAGGCGGACCAGCGGTCCGGTCGCGCTCCACGGCACGGCGGTGCGGATCGCCGCCGGCTCGGCGAGGATGGCGAGGCTCTCGAACCCGCCCCACGAATAGCCGAGGCCGAACAGCTCCAGCCCGTCGAGGAAGGCCGCCACCGCCTCGAACGAACACGGCTTCAGCTCGAACGAGAACAGTCCCGAAGCGCCGGTGAAGTCGCGCTTCCAGATCGCGTGATCGGGATGGGAGGGCAGCGCCGGATGGAGTACCCGCGCCACCTCCGGCCGGGTCTCCAACCACCGGGCGATCGCCAGCGCACTCCTCTGATGCTGGGCGAGACGGACCGCCATGGTGCGGGCGCCGCGCAGCGCCAGATACATGTCGTCCGGCCCGGTCCACATACCGAGGTCGCCGTGCGTGGTCTTGACCTGCTTCCAGGCGCGCGGGCCGCAGGCGAGGGTGCCGATCAGTGCGTCGGAATGCCCGACGACGTATTTGGTCGCCGCCATGATCGAGACGTCGACGCCGTGGGCGAGCGGCGCGAAATAGAGCGGCGTCGCCCAGGTGTTGTCCATCAGCACCACCGGGCGGGTGTCGCCGAGGCCGTCGAGCGCCGTCGTGATCGCCGGCACGTCCGGCATCTCGAAGGTCAGCGAGGCGGGACTCTCCAGGAACACCGCGCGGGTGTTGGGGCGGACGAGATCGACGATGCCGGCGCCGACGTGGGTGTCGAAATAGGTGGTCTCGACGCCGAAGCGCTTCAGCACCCCCTCGCAGGCGTTGCGGGTCGGGCCGTAGACCCCGTCCATCACCAGCACGTGGTCGCCGGCGCCGACCACCGACATCAACCCGAGCGCGCAAGCCGAGGCGCCGGACGGCGTGAAGACGGTGCCGACCGCGCCTTCGATCTCGGTGATCAGCCCTTCGAGAGAGTCGGACGTCGGGGTGCCGCGCCGCCCGTAGGTGTATCGCGCCGGCGTCGCCGACTTGCCCTTCATCTGCGCGACGCTGTCGAAGAGCACCGTGGAGGCGTGGATCACCGGCGGATTGACGAAGGGGCTGCCGTCGAGACGGCCGGCGTGGGCGAGACGGGTCATCGGAGCCGCGGGGGCACCCGCGGCGACGTCGCAATCGGGAGATGCTTTCGGGCTGTCGGTCATGGGAGGTCCAATTTTCTCCGAACGTTGTTTTGCCGCATATTTTTGCGCTGCGATCGGGATTTCCACGGAAGGTTCCCCTTGACCGCCCGTTGGCTTCGGTCTGTGATGTGCCCTCGTGATCGGTCGCGGTGTTGCACTCTAGTTCAAGAGTTTCAGAACCGCGAGACGGGGGAGAGCGGGGTCCGGTCGACGGTTCGGGGGCCCGCGTCTCGACGATTGCGAAAATCTCCTGAGCGACGCGACGGGTTGGGAACCCGCGTGTACGCCAACGCAAGGCGGGACCATGACGAACAAAATGATGGCGGCGACCTTCGGTGCCGCGCTCGCGGCCTCCGCGACCGGCGCTTTCGCCGGGACGCTCGACGACGTGAAGGCGAAGGGCTTCGTGCAGTGCGGTGTCAACACCGGATTGGCGGGCTTCTCGATCTCCGACGCGTCGGGCAAGTGGACCGGCCTCGACGCCGACTTCTGCCGGGCCGTCGCCGCGGCGATCTTCGGCGACGCCGAGAAGGTCAAGTTCACCCCGCTGTCGGCCAAGGAGCGCTTCACCGCGCTGCAGTCCGGCGAGATCGATCTGCTTTCGCGCAACACCACCTGGACGATGTCGCGCGACACCAAGCAGGGCAAGTTCGCCGGCGTCACGTATTACGACGGCCAGGGCTTCATGGTGCGCAAGTCGCTCGGCATCACCTCGGCCAAGCAGCTGAACGGCGCCACCGTCTGCACCCAGACCGGCACCACCACCGAGCTCAACCTCGCCGACTGGTTCCGCGCCAACAAGCTCGAGTACAAGCTGGTGTCGTTCGAGAAGGACGCCGAGGTCGTCAAGACCTACGACACCGGCGGCTGCGACGTGCTGACCACCGACGCCTCCGGCCTCTATGCCGAACGCCTGAAGCTGGTGAACCCGGACGAGCACATGGTGCTGCCGGAGATCATCTCCAAGGAGCCGCTCGGCCCGATGGTACGCTCGGGCGACGACGCTTGGTTCAACGTCGTGAAGTGGTCCTACTTCGCGCTCGTCCAGGCCGAGGAGCTCGGCGTCGATTCCAAGAACGTCGACGAGATGCTGGCCAAGTCGGACAACCCCGAGATCAAGCGCATGCTCGGCAAGGACGGCTCGTTCGGCGCCGACATGGGCATCTCCAACGCCTGGGCCTACAACATCGTCAAGTTCGTCGGCAATTACGGCGAGCTGTTCGAGCGCAACGTCGGCGTCAACACGCCGCTGAAGATCTCGCGCGGCCTCAACGCGCTGTGGACCAAGGGCGGTCTGCAGTACTCGCCGCCGATCCGCTGATCGGTTTCGACACGCCCGCCTCCATCGAGGCGGGCGTGTTCGTTCGGTTTCGGGGGATCGATCGCCGAGGCGGCGATCGAGGTTGAAAGGACGTGGCATGGCGGCGACGGGAGCGAGCGAGGCCGGGCGATCGGGGGATCGACCGCCGCGCATCGTCTGGTACAACGATCCGAGGTGGCGCAGCGCGATCTTCCAGATTCTGACGGCGCTGGTGGTGGCCGGATTGGTGTGGAGCGTGATCCACAACACCGCCGTCAATCTCGAGCGCCGACACATCGCGCAGGGCTTCGGCTTCCTGTCGACCACCGCCGGGTTCGACATCAGCCAGACCCCGATCTCCTATCCCAAGGACGCGACCTACGGCCTGGCGATCCTGGTCGGTGTCGTCAACACCGTCATCGTCGCGGTGATCGGCATCCTCATCGCCACCGTCGTCGGCTTCCTCGTCGGCATCGGGCGGCTGTCGCACAACGCGGTGATCTCCGGCCTCAGCACTGCCTACGTCGAGACGCTGCGCAACATCCCGGTGCTGCTGCAGATCTTCTTCTGGTATTTCGCGGTGCTGGGGCTGGCGCCGCCGCCGCGCCAGTCGCTGCAGCCGATCCCCGGCTGGGTGTTCATCAACAATCGCGGCGTCTATCTGCCGGAATTCCGGTTCGGCGACCACGCCGGATGGATCGTGCTCGTCGGGCTCGTTCTCGGGCTCGTCGTTTCCTGGGGCGTGCGGCGCTGGGCGCGACGGCGCCAGCGCGAGACCGGACGGCAGTTCCCCGCCGGATGGGTGTCGCTCGCCCTGATCCTCGGCCTGCCGCTGATCGGCTTCGCGACGACCGGCTTCGACCTGACCCTGGTGCCGGCGAAGAAGTCGACCTTCAACCTGACCGGCGGCATCGAGCTGATCCCGTCGTTGATCGCGCTCACCCTGGCGCTCGGCAGCTACACCGCGAGCTTCATCGCCGAGGTGGTGCGCGCCGGCATCCTCGCCGTGGCGCGCGGCCAGACCGAGGCGGCCCGCTCGCTCGGGCTGACCAACGGGCAGACGCTGCGGCTGGTGGTGATCCCGCAGGCGATGCGGGTGATCGTGCCGCCGCTCACCAACCAATATCTGAACCTCACCAAGAACTCGTCGCTGGCGGTGGCGATCGGCTACCCCGATCTCGTCTCCACCGGCGGCATCGTGCTCAACCAGTCGGGGCAGGCGATCGAGGTGATCGCGATCTGGATGGCGATCTATCTCGGCACGTCGGTGATCACCGCCCTCGTCATGAACGCCTACAACCGCCGCATGGCGATCGTGGAGAGGTGAGATGAGCGCGATCGAGTCCTCTTCCTTCACCCCCGGCGTCGCCTTCGTGCGAGGCGAAATGGCGTCGGCGCGGCCGGCGCCGGTCTCCACCACCGGCGTCTTCGGCTGGATCCGCACGCGCCTCTTCGGCAGCCTCTTCGACACCGTGTTGACCCTCGTCGGCGTGGCGCTCGCCCTGTCGGTGATCTGGGCGGTCGTCGACTTCGCCTTCGTCACGGCAGTGTGGACCGGTCCGGACGGCGAGGTCTGCCGCAAGCCCGGCGTCGGCGCCTGCTGGCCCTACGTCACCGCCTATTGGAAACAGTTCCTGTTCGGCCGCTATCCGGCCGAGGAACGGTGGCGGGCGATCCTGGTGTTCGCCGCCTTCTTCGGTCTGCTGCTGCCGTTGGCGATCCCCAAGGTGCCGTTCAAGCGGGTGAACGCGGTCCTGTTCTTCGTCGTCTTCCCGGTCTTCGCCTACGTCATGCTGTGCGGCGGTTGGTTCGGACTGGAGCCGGTGGAGACCACCCGCTGGGGCGGTCTGCTCGTCACCCTGGTCGTGGCGGTGACCGGCATCGTCTGCTCGCTGCCCGCCGGCATCCTGTTGGCGCTCGGGCGGCGCTCGAAGATGCCGATCGTCCGCATGCTGTCGGTGGTGTTCATCGAGTTCTGGCGCGGCGTACCGATGATCACGGTGCTGTTCATGGCGGCCAACATGTTGCCGCTGTTCATGCCGGACGGGGTCGACGTCGACAA
>JAAYVT010000143.1 GCA_012517025.1 Phyllobacteriaceae bacterium
CTTCGCCATCGCGGCGAGACCGACCACGCCGCTGCCGCGCGCCAGACGCGACAGGAAGGTCTCGGCCTGATCGTCGGCATGATGGGCGAGGAGCAGGGTGTCGAGCCCGAGATCGGCGGCCGCCTCGACCAGCAGCAGCCGCCGAGCCGCGCGCGCTTCCGCCTGCAGATTGGCGGTCGGCTTCGCCCCGACCCAGGCGAGGGTGCGATGCGCGAGCCCGCGATCCGCCGCGACCTCGGCGACGAACGCGGCTTCCGCCGCCGCCTCCGGGCGCAGCCGATGATCGACGGTCAGCACCACCGCGCGCGGCAGGTTCGGCGCCAGCGCCCGGGCATCCGCCCACAGATGGAGGAGAGAAAGAGAATCGGCGCCGCCGGACACCGCGAGCGCCACGCCGGAGCGTCCGAGCGTCGGTGAAAACGCGGTCAGCGCCTCGTCCGGTGTGACCGGCGTGGATTCAGCACTTGCCACGGGCCTTCTCGGCCGCAGCGCGGTCGCGCACCGCCTTCGACGCCTTCGGATATTTGTTGAGCAGCTCGTCCCAGGAGGCGCAGGCCGCCTTCTTCTCGCCGAGCCCGTTGAGCGCCAGACCGAGCTTCAACAGACTGTCGGCCGCCTTCGGCCCGTCCGGAAACTGGGTGTAGCTCTTGAGGAAACTGTCGGCCGCCTCCTTGTAGCGGGCGCGCGCGTAGAAGGTTTCGCCGAGCCAGAACTGCGCCGCGCCGATCCGCTTGTCGGTCGGGTGATTGCCGAGGAAGGTCTTGAAGCTCTTCTCGGCGAGATCGTACTCGCCGTTGAGGATGTAGCCGTAGGCGGCGTCGTACTCGTCGCTCGGGCTCGCCGTCGGCGACACCGTGGCGTAGCGCGGATCGACGCCGGGCACCGGCTGGCTCTCCGCCGGCGCCTCGACGCGCGGCTTGGTGCCGGGAGCGCCGAGCTCCATCGGCCCGGCCGCCCCGATGATCCCGCCGATCGGATCGCTCCCGGACATCTGCCCGAGCGACGCCGGCGGCGCCCCGCGCCCCGGCCGCTCGGCGGAGGTGATCGGCGGTCCGCCCGGCGCCGCGCCGAGCGGCGACCGGTCCTCCGGCAGCTCCGACTTCTTCTGCGGCTTGGGCGCCTTGGCGGCACCGTTCTCCAGTTCCTGCAGACGGAACTCGTAGTCCTTCTGCTGCCGCGCCAGCTGATCCTGCAGTTGCTTGATCTGGAAACCGAGCTGTTCGATCTGCCCGTTGAGGCCGCGCATCTGACCTTCGAGCTGATTGATCCGGACCGACATGTCGGCGACCTGGCCGTCGTTGCCGCCGCCTCCTCCGCCGCCACCTAAGAACCCGCCCTGCGCCGCAGCCGGTCCGGCCGCCGCCAGACAGAGGCCGAGCAGCGCCGCGCCGGCGACGAGGCCCCGTCGCATCCGCTCGCCGAGCCGCACGCGCGAAAATCGCGTGACTGACATGAGTGTCCGTTGCGTCATGGACGACGGCGCTCCTTCCCCTTCGTCTCGCGGACCGCGCCGATCGGGTCCGACCCGAGACCGATCTAACATGAGCGGCCCGGTTCGGCCAAAGTTTGTCGATGCCGCGACGTCGCGGAAACGACGACGGCGGCCCCCCGGGGAGAGCCGCCGTCGCGAATGTCGCGCGGGAGGGATCGACCGCTCGCGGCCGGCCCCCTCCGGCCGATCACATGGCGCCGCCGAGCACCGTCACCGCGCGGCGGTTCTGGTTCCAGCAGCTCTCCTGATCGCACACCGCGACCGGGCGTTCCTTGCCGTAGGAGATGGTCTTCAGGCGGGTCGCCGGCACGCCGCGCGCCATCAGGTAGTCGCGGGTGGCGGTGGCGCGGCGGGCGCCGAGAGCGATGTTGTATTCGCGGGTGCCGCGCTCGTCGGCGTGGCCCTCGACGGTGACGGCGTAGCGCGGATAGCGAGCGAGCCAAGCGGCCTGCCGATCGAGCGTCGAGCGCGCCTCGGGGGTGAGATCGGAGCTGTCGACGGTGAAGAAGACGCGGTCGCCGACGTTGACGACGAAGTCCTGCTGCGAGCCCGGCGTCGCCGCACCGGCGCCACCCGCGCCCATGCCGCCGGCGCCGTCGCCGGCGTTGTCCTGGCTGGCGCAGGCCGCCAACGTCAGAGTGGTGGCGACGACCGCCGCGAACTTGAAGCCGCGCGACAGCGCGATGCTCTTGAACATGCGTGGAACTCCTTGGGAAGATCCCGATTGACCGACCGACATCCTCGACCGCTCTTGGTTAAATCGGGGTTCAGGAAGATGGTGAACGTTCGGTTGACGCGATCTTCCAGATCCGAAGACTTCCCCGGGAATCGCGCCGAAAACTCGACCCGATCGACATCACCGCCGCTTGGTGGCGGAAAGGTGTCGCCGGACGCCGCCGAAGCGACCGCGTGTCGCGATCGCTTCGGCGTTGCCGAAATACATCACTTCTGCAGCGGCGACCACGCCGGATCGGACGCCCCGGCCGGGGTCTTGACCTGGGTCAGCACGTGACCGGTGACGTCGGCGAGCCACACCTGCGGATCGCCGCCCTCTTCCTTGAAGAACATCACGTAGCGGCCGTTCGGCGAGAAGGTCGGACCCTCGGCGTGGAAGCCTTCGGTCAGAATGCGTTCGCCCGAGCCGTCCGGCTTCATCACGCCGATCTTGAACTCGCCGCCGTCCTGCTTGGTGAAGGCGATGAACGGATTGTCCGGATCCGGCGACCACACCGGCGTGGCGTAGCGACCCGAGCCGAACGAGATGCGCTTGGCACCGCCGCCGCCGGCCGACATCACGTAGAGCTGCTGGGTGCCGCCGCGATCCGATTCGAAGACGATCTGCGAGCCGTCCGGCGAAAACGACGGATGGGTGTCGATCGCCGACGAATCGGTCAGCTGATGCAGACCGCGCCCGCCGAGGTCCATCGCGAAGATGTTGGCGTTGGCGTCCTTCTGCATCGAGAAGACGAGGCGCGAGCCGTCCGGCGAGAAGCGCGGGCTGAACGTCATGTTGGGGAAGTCGCCGACCAGCTGGCGCGCCCCCGAGGCGACGTTGAGGATGAACACCTTCGGCTCGCCGGCGCCGTAGGCCATGTAGGCGACCTGCTGGCTCGACGGCGAGAAGCGCGGGGTCAACACCAGCTCCTGACCACGGGTGAGATAACGCACGTTGGCGCCGTCCCAATCCATGATCGCGAGCTTCTTGACGCGGTTGGTCTTGGGGCCCGATTCGTCGACGAAGACGATGCGGCTGTCGAAGAACGGCTTGAAGCCGGTCAGGTTCGAATAGGCCGCGTCCGCCGCGATGTGGGCGAGGCGGCGGACGTTGTCCGGCGCCGTGCCGACCTGGGTGCCGGCGAGCTGACTGCCGCCGAACACGTCCCACACCCGGACCTGCGCCACGATCTGGCCGCCCGAGCGCGACACCGTGCCGGCGATCAACGCCTGCGCGCCGATGCCCTTCCAGTTGTTGAAGTTCGGCGTCACGTCGGCGCCGACCGACTTCTCCAGGTAGGAGTTCGGATCGAGCACGGTGAAGTAGCCGGACAGCCGCATGTCGTTGGCGACGATCTGCGAGATCTGCTGGGCGAGCGCCGGATCGCCGGAGAACTGCGGCACCGCGATCGGCATCGGCTGGAACGCCGCGCCCGGCGTCACGGTGATGCGCAGCTGCGCCTCGGCGGGGGGGGCGGCGGCGAGCAGACCCGCCGCGCCGGTCATCAGCGCCAGGGCCGCGATCGCGAGCCCACGCCGCCATCCGCGCGCGGGTCCCCCCGGCCGGCGGCCGGTCAGCGTCGTCGGGGGCGTCATTCGCTTCGCAATCGTCGTCATCGTCGTCCTCGTCGTCGGGAAGGGCGGTTCACTCGGCCGAGCCTGCCCCTCGAACATCACAGATCCTTGGGATCGAAGGTCGCTTCCACCTTCTGCCAGGCGGAATATTTGTCGGAAGGCATCTTGTAGGGACCACACTGCATCAGCGCGCGCCGCGCCGAGGCGGCGAGGCTGGTGCCGAGCGGATGGGCCGGCGCCTGCACCAGCTCGGGCTGGCCGGAGAGCGATCCGTCGGCGTTGAGCGAGAACCGCAGCACCACCTTGAGCCCGGCCTCGGCCGCGCCGATCGGCGGATTCCAGCACTTCTTGATCTGGCCGATGAGGCCGTCGGTCTCCGCCTGCGTCATGTGCGTCACGCCGATCTTGCCGGTGGTCGAACCGAGGCTCGCGGTCTTCTGTTCCTTGCCCTGCGAAGACCCGGTCTGGTTCTTGTTGAGCACGTCGGAGATCTGCGAGGAGAAGCCCTTCGAATTGCCGGCCGCCGCCTTCGCCGCCGCCGCCTTGGCATCCGCCGCCGCCTTCGCCGCCGCGGCGGCCTTGGCCTTGGCGTCGGCCTCCGCCTTCGCTTTCGCGTCCGCGGCCGCCTTCACCTTGGCGTCGGCTTCCGCCTTCGCCTTCGCGTCCGCGACGGCCTTGGCCTTGGCGTCGGCTTCCGCCTTGGCGTCCGCCGCGGCCTTGGCCTTGGCC
>JAAYVT010000144.1 GCA_012517025.1 Phyllobacteriaceae bacterium
CGCCCGGGCGATCCCGGCCTGCGAACAGGCGGTGGCGGAAGCGCCGAAGGAGCTGCGCCTCGCCGATCAACTCGGCCGCGCCTATCTCAAGGCCGAGCGCCACGCCGATGCGCTCCGGGTGTTCAAGGAGGCGGCCGGACGCGGCTCGCCCTATGCCACCAACGAGGTCGGCTATCTCTACTATCGCGGCTTCGGCGGCTTGAAGAAGGACTACGCCCAGGCGCGGCCGTGGTTCGAGAAGGCGGCGGCGCTCGGCGTGCCGGTCGCCATGACCAATCTCGCCTTCATCTACACCCACGGCATCGGCACCGCGAAGGACCTCGACAAGGCGACGTCGTGGCTGCGCCGGGCCGAGGCGGTCGGCGATCCCGGCGCCATGGTCACCCTCGCCTGGGCCCATGCCGACGGCGTCGGCGTGGCCAAGGATCCCGCCAAGGGGCGCGAACTGATGACGCGCGCCGCCGATCTCGAGGACCCGGAGGGGATGACCGGCCTCGGTCTCTTCGCCCAGCGCGGCATCGGCGGGCCGCAGGACTTCGACACGGCGCGGCGCTGGTTCGAGAAGGCGGCCGCCTTCGACAGCGCCTCCGGCATGTACAACCTCGGCTACTATTACCTGCTCGGCATGGGTGGCGCGCCGCGCGACTACGCCGTCGCCCGCGACTGGTTCGGCCGATCGATCCGCCACGAGGGCATCGACGCGCTGGTCGGCCTCGCCCACATGCGCCTGAACGGTCTCGGCGGCCCCGCCGATCCGCAAGGCGCGCGCGAGCTCCTGGAAAAGGCGGCGGCCCACGACAGTCCGCAGGCGATGGTCTATCTCGCCAAGGCGCTGCGCGACGGCAAGTTCGGCGCGGTCGACGAGGTTGCCGCCCGCGACTGGCTGAAGAAGGCGGCGGCGCTCGACGACGCCGATGCGAAGGCCCTGCTCGCCGAGATGGAGCGGCCGGAGGATCCCGCCGAGACCTGCGATCGTCTGGCGGCGATGGACACCGATCCGCTGAAGGCGCCGTCGGTGAAGGGCCTCGCCTCGCCCTCGGCGATCGCCCACGCCCGGGCGATTCCGGCCTGTGAGGCGGCGGTGAAGGCGGCGCCCGCCTCCCTGCGCTTCGCCGATCAGCTCGGCGCGGCCTACGTCGCGGCGGAACGCTGGGCCGACGCGGGTCGGGTGTTCGAGGCGGCGGCGAAGAAGAAATCGGCCTTCGCGGCGATGTGGATGGGCAACATCCAGCGTCGCGGCCTCGGCGTGCCGAAGAACGACGCACTGGCGCGCAAGTGGTGGGAGCAGGCGAGCGCGCTCGGCTCCTCCGACGCCATGTACAATCTCGCGGTGATGCATCTCGGCGGCGTCGGCGGGCCGAAGGATCCGGTCAAGGCGCGCCGCCTGCTGGAGAGCGCGGCCGGTCTCGGCGACGTCGCGGCGATGCGCGAGGTCGGCGAGATCTGGTACTTCGGCACCAGCGTGGCGGAGGACAACACCCGCGCCCGCGAATGGTACGAGAAGGCGGCGGCCGGCGACGACACCCGCGCCAAGCGCCGTCTCGGCGAGATCATGGCGAAGGGGTGGGGCGTCAAGGCCGACGCGGCGCAGGCGCGGCTGTGGTTCCAGCGCGCCGCCGCCGACGGCGACGGCGAGGCGATGCGGCTGCTCGCCGATCTCTATCTGAACGGCCTCGGCGGCGACCGCGAGCCGGCCAAGGCGCGCGGCCTGCTCGAGCAAGCGGCCGACGACGGCAACGTCCACGCCATGACGGCGCTGGCGCAACTGCTGCTCGCCGGCGCGGTCGGCGACGTCGACGAGGCGGGCGCGCGGGCGTGGTACGAGAAGGCCGCCGCGCTCGGCGACACGGCCGCGGCCGACTGGCTCGCCGCGCACGCCCCGGCCGCCACGCCGGATCTCGCCAAGGGCGATCTCTGCGACGCGAGCGCCGGTGCCGTGGTCGATCCGCTGCGCGCCGTCGAGCACCCGCCGGTGGCGACCGTCGACCCGAAGGTGGCGATCCCGGCCTGCGAGGCGGCGCACGCCGCCGATCCGAGCACTCTCAGATGGGCGAACCAGCTCGGCCGCGCCTATCTCGTCGGTGATCGCGATCTCGACGCGGTGCGCACCTTCCGGGCGGCGGCCGAGGCGGGATCGGCCTACGCGGCGCTGTGGATGGGCAATCTCCACGACCGCGGCCTCGCCGGGCTCGAGAAGAACGCCGATCGGGCGATCGAATGGTGGGAGAAGGCGGCGGCGCTCGGCTCGCCCAACGCCATGTTCAACCTCGGCGTCACCCTCTGGGACCGCGCCGCGGAGCGCTCCGGCGAGGAGGCGAGAACCGCGTTCGGCGCGGCGAAGGGTTGGTTCGAGAAGGCGGCGGCGGTCGGCGAATCCGATTCGATGCTCTATCTGGCGGTGATCCACCGCGACGGCCTCGGCGTGCCGGCCGACCGGGCCCGCTTCGTCGAGTGGCTGAGGCGGGCCGCCGAATTCGGCAATCCGAAGGCGATGCGGCTGCTCGCCGTCGACCTGCACACCGGCGAGAGCGGGGTCGCGGACGACCGCGCCGCCCGCGCCCTGCTGGAGAAGGCGACCGCCGCCGGCGACGTCGGCGCCGGCACCAATCTGGCGCTGTTCCTGATGGAGGGCTGGGGCGGCCCGAAGGACCTCCCGCGCGCCCGTGCCCTGCTCGAGAAGGCGGTCGCCGGACAGAACGTCGACGCCGTGACGATGCTGGCCGGGGCGCACGAGAAGGGCACCTTCGGCAAGGTCGACAAGACCGAGGCGAAGCGGCTCTACCGATTGGCCGCCGATCTCGGCGACGCCGACGCGGCGCGGGCGCTCGCCCGGCTGAAGTGAGCGGCGAGCCGGGCGCCCGAGAGGCGAGGCGCCCTCAGCCTCAGCGGGGATCGATCCGGCGGGCGTCGGCGTCGGCGAGCCCGACCAGGAGGTGCCGACCGTCGGCGTCGACCCGGAAGATGCCGTATCGCGCCTTCGCATAGAGATCGGCCCGCCCCTCCTCGAACAGGAAGGAATGCGGCTCGACCATCACGCCGTCGCCGACGGGCGACCGGCGCACTCGGAAGATCCGCTCGTCGGCTGCAGGGGCGCCCCCGTCGGCGAGGCGGCGGAAGCGGCCGACCCGGCGCTCGTCGAAGCCGAGGACGATCGCGTCCTCAGACCCGTCGAGGCGGATCGTCTCGCGCTCCAGCGCCCAGGCGAGGCGCATGTAGTCGCCCTGCATCAGCGAGCGCGGATCGACCGGCGCCAGCGCCAACATCACCTCGTCGCCGCGCGCGATCAGCGCCTCGGCGTCCCACACCTTCCAGCCGAGCACGGCGAGGACGGCGACGCCGGCGAGGAGAAACGATGCTCGTCTCATCGCGCCTCCTCCCGATCCCAACCGAAGACCGAGACGGCGGCGCGGCCGAGCAGCAGCAACAGGCCGCTGCCGACCAGAGCGGCGGATTTCTCGAGCAGCGTCATGTCGCGTCCCCAGTACCACAGCGCCAGGAAGCCGGGCAGCGCCAGGATGCCGATCACCCGCAAGGCGACGTCGTGACGGGCGTGTCCGACGATCAGAACGCCGAGCGCGAACAGGATTCCCGGTGCGCCCGCCAGTCCGATCAGACCGGCGCCGATCGCCGCGGCGGCGAGCGGGGGGCGAGCGAGGGCTCGCGGACCGCCGCCGGCCCAGGCGAGGGTGGCGATCGCCGCCAGCGTCAGCAGTGCTTCGATCGGGCGCGGATCGATCGGTCGATCGTTCACCCAGGCCCCGGCGTCGTGGCCGGTGGCGATCAGGCAGACGACGGTTCCCATCGCGGCGAGCGCCGCCGATCCGATCGGCCGCAGCGCCGCCGGGACGCGGTCGGGCAACAGCAACGCCCCGGCGACGATCGTCGCCGTCGCCTCGAACAGGAAGAGCCCGAGGCTCGGGTCGATCCCCGAGGCGCGCCGCCCGAGGATCTCGAACAGCGCCGAGACGGCGACGGCATAAGGCGAAAGCAGGCGATCGAGCGACGATCCCGACACCGGATAGGTGGCGACGGTGACGGCGAGCAGCGCCGCCGTCGGCACCCACGCCGTCCCCACTCCGGCGAGATGGACGGCGCCGCCGACCGCCGCGATCTTGCCGAGGGCCGTCGCCGCGAAGGCGGTCTGGGCGAGCACGTCGCGCCCGAGCCCCACCGGCGCCCCGCGTGCGGCGACCTGCAGGCCGATGCCGGCGGCGAGGAAGATCACGCCCCAGGCGACGAGACCGCCGCCGCTCTCGAACGAGATCAGCCGCGCCACCACCATGAACGCCAGGAAGAAGGCGGTGGCGAGCGCCGTTCCCACCGCCGAGAGGATCTTCAGATGGAGCGGCGGCTCGTCCTCGGCGGCGAGGGCGCGGACGGCGGCGACGACCTCCGGCTCCGCCTCGGGCGGCACGTCGCCGTTCTGCCGCCAGACGGCGAGGAGCGTCGCCGCGTCGATCGAGGGGCGGGTCATCGCTGCACCTCCATGTCGCGCGCCACCCGCCGCAGCCAGGCGACGGCGAGCGCGAACAGGCCGAGCGTGGCCAGCCCCATCAGGAAGAAGACGCCGAGATCGGCGTCGTTCGCGCCACCGGTCATCAGCCGGAACAGCGTGAAATCGGCGAGGCCGCAGGCCACCATCGTCACCGCCGCCAGCAGCGCCACGTCGGGGATTCGGCGGCAATAGACCGCGAACAGGGCGGCGAAGATCAGCGGGATCGCCGCCATCGCCGTCCATTCCGCCGGACCGAAATCGTGCGGCCGGTCGAGCAGCATCAGCCCCGTCTGCGCCAGCGCGGCGAGCATCGGCAGGGCGAGGACGAACCGCGTCCACCGCGCCGACGGCCAGTCGACGCCGCGCGCCACCGCCACTTCGCGGGCGACGAGGAAGCCGCCGTGCAGCAGCAGCAGGATCAGAGTGCGTCGGGCGTGGAACGCGACGTCCGCCGGCATCGTCTGGTCGAACCAACCGAGGACGGCGAGATCGGCGACGGCGAGCCAGATCGTCCAGGCCGCGGCGGAGCGCAGCAAGAGCGCCCACGGCAGCGTCAGCACCGCCCAGGCGGCGAACAGCATCCAGGCGTCCGCCCCGGTCTGATGGATCTGCCCCTCGACCGCCAGGAAGACCCCGACCAGCACGATCGCGGCGCTGCCGGCGGCCTGCGAGATCCACCGTCCGAAGCCGACGAGGACGACCACGAGGCAGGCCGCCGCGATCATCGCGGCGATCGCGCCGAGCTTGGCGAAGGGGGGCATGCGGTTCCAGTTCGAGGCGAAGAACCAGACGACGCCGGCGAGCACCAGCGCCGTCCCGGTGGTGGTGAGCAGCCGGCCGGCCCACACGCCCCAACGACGCGGCGGCTCAATCGCCGCGACCGCCCGCGCCCACGCCGCCGCGTCGACCACGCCGCGCGCGGCGAGCCGATCGACGGCGCGGCGATCGAGCCGGATCCCGGCGAGCGCCTCGCGGGGATCGATGACGTTCTCGTTCATCTCCACCTCTCGTCTTGCCGTCCCGCGGCGCCTCGGTCACGTTCGAGACACATCGAACGGGGACCTCCGCATGACGATCCGAACCGCTGCGACCGCCGTCGCCTTCCTCCTCGCCGCCGCCGCGCCGGCCGCCGCGCTCGACTGCTCCCTGGCGAAGGCGGTCTACACGCCCCTCGACGCCGACGACGACTGGAGCGCCGAGGACGGCGTCGCCAACGCCTGGGAGATCACCCACCCCCGCCGCGCCGGAACCGACTCCGATCGGCCGTGGGTGATCCGTCTCGCCGAGACCCGGCAGAAGCTCGCCGCCGAATTCGGCGTCGCCCATCCCCCCGGCTTCGGCATGGCCCACGTCTTCATGCTGACCCCGCCGGGCGAGAAGGGAAAGCATTTCGACGCGGGGAAGGCCCCGTCCGCCCCGCTCTACTACTTCGGCGACGACCTGAAGCGGGTCGACCCGGAGGGCGAGGACGATCCGAAGGCGCCGCCGCTCGTCCAGTTGCCCGGCCTGTCGAAGGCGTTCTGGGACTGGAAGCGCGACGGTCGCCGCTTCGTGCCGCCGGACGGATTGTGGAAACTCACCGCCTGTCGCGACTGAACGGCGTCGAACACCCGCGACGAAGAAAGGCCGGGACGTCGCCGCCCCGGCCGTTTCGTGTCGTCTCAGTTGGTCTCGAGCCGATAATGCGACAGCGACGTTCCGTCGTTGTGCACCTTGACGGTGAAGGGGCCGGTCCAGGCCGGGGTGAAGCGGCAATAGGCCGGGTCGGTGTCGCGGCAGATCAGGTGACCGCCCTCGTCGAACACCTCGAGCATGATGTCGTTGGTGTCGACGCCGACCGCCGCGATCTCGGCGACCTCTTTGGCGCGGAAGTTGATCGTGCGCGAATGGATGGTGCGGCCGGTGATCTGGCCGTTGGAGACGAGGCCGCCGCCGACCCGGCCCTTGGTGGCCGAGCCCTTCACGTCGTCGGCCATCGCGACGATCGCCGCGTCGTTCTTCGACATCGCCTTCGCCTCGTCGAGCAGGCCGGCGACGACGTCGGTCGCCGGCGGGGTCGGACCGGCATCGACGCCGTCCGGCTTGCGCTCCTCGATCTTGACGCCGACCCGGCTGCGGATCTGCGCGGCGACGATCAGCGACAGCGGATCCTTGTTGGCGCGACCCCAGGCGGCGAGCTGCTCGGAGAGATGCAGCTGCTCGACCGGCAGCGGCGCGCTCGGCTTGGCGGTCTCGCCGACGTTCTGCTTGGACTTGTCCACCGGGGCGGCGGACTGGGCCAGGGCGACGCCGGTGCCGGCGAGGCCGAGGACGACGGCGAGAGGGGCGAAGATGCGAAGGTTCATCGAAAACTCCTCCTGGGCCGAGCACCGGTCCGCCGGTGTCGGAAGCATCTCGCGGTCGTTCGACCGCCGAGGGGACGGGCGCAGAAACACCGGTCAGTTGGTGTACATGCGATAGGGAACGGAACGGGCGGAGCGGTTCTCCACCTTGACGTCGAACAGTGCGGTCTGGGCCGGCACCCAGCCGCAATAGGCGACCCGCGACGGGTTGGGATCGCGACAGACGAGGTTCCCGGCCTGATCCCACACCGAAACGAGCACGTCGCCGGCGGCCGACAGCTCGACCATGGTCTCGGCGTAGCGTGACCCCTCGAACCTCAGACCGCGGTACCAGTCGGTGCCGGTCGGGCGTAGCGTCGCCCGGCTGGCACCGGCCCCCTGCACCAGACCCTTGGTCGCGCCGCCGCGAAGGTCCTCGGCGAGGGCGACGATCGTCGGATCGTTCTTCGCCACCGCCACCGCCTCGGCGAGGAGACCGTCGACCGTGGTCTCGCTCACCCCGCCCGACGCCTCGGCGGAGGTCTCGCCGGAGGCGTCCGGCGTCCGCGCGATCGGCGTGACGCCGACGCCGCGACGGATCTCGGCGGCGACGATCAGCGCGAGCGGGTCGCGTTCGGCGCGCGCCCATTCGGCCAGCCGGGCCGACAAGGCGAGGTCGCCGAGCGGTGCCTCGGCGCGATCGCCGGCGGCCACGACACCGCTCGACGAGACACAAGCGAGAAATATCAAAGATACGATCGGTCGGAAACGCGACGGCGCGGCGAACGGCGAAGACATCGGAAACTCCACGTTCGGAAGCACGGCCGCCCGTCCGCCTGCGCGGCCGGTTCGGCGCTCTCGGAAACAATCTCGCAGACGGTGTCCGGCTCGGCAATCGCCACCGCATGACGAATGTCGTCATCTTCGCGGCCGGCGCGTCGATGACGGGGATCGTAACCCCGCCCGCGTCGGCGACGGCGCATAGGAGGGGGCGGCCGGTTCGTCTCAAGGGAGCGCCTCGTGATCCTTCCACGTCTGCGTCGCGATGTTCGTCGTCTCCTCCCGGAGCGCCTCGTTCTCCTGCCGGTGTGGCTCGGCCTCGCCGTCGCGGTGGCGGCGCCGACGCCGTCGAGCCCGACGCGCGACCGCGATCCGCCCGCGCTCGGCGACGACTTCGCGGCGGCGGC
>JAAYVT010000145.1 GCA_012517025.1 Phyllobacteriaceae bacterium
CAGCGGCACCTTCCGCTTCACCGTGGTCGCCAGATCCGCCTCCAGCCGCCGGTTGTAGGGGTGCACCATCAGATTGACGCCATACGGCGCCGAGGTCGCGTCGAGCCCCGCCTCGATCTCGTCGAGCCACGCCTCGTAGCCCTCGGTGGTGCGTTGATTGAGCGCCGGAAAGGTGCCGACCAGACCGGCCCGACAACACGCCGTCACCAGCGCCGGGCCGGAGGCCAGGAACATCGGCGACACGATCGCCGGCAGACGCAGGCGCCCTTCGAACACGGACGGCAACGGCATGATCTTCCCTCCCCGGCGACGCCGCTCTTCGGGCGTCTTCGGCGGGAGAGTGGCACGCGACCGACCAATGCGCAATGATCTTTCCCTATTGGGAAAGATCATCACCGGGGATCGCACTCACGGCGTCGGCAGGCGTGCGAGATCGGCGTCGCCGAACAGCCGCGACCGGGTGAGGAAGCGCCGGCCGGTGCCGTTGTCGAGGCTGAACATGCCGCCCATGCCGGGGATGACGTCGATGATCAGCTGTGTGTGCTTCCAGTATTCGAACTGCGACCGCGACATGTGGAACGGCGCCCCGCCGATCTCGCCGAGCCGCACGTCGCTCTCGCCGACCTGGAATTCGCCGCGCGGCCAGCACATCGGCGCCGATCCGTCGCAGCAACCGCCCGACTGATGGAACAGCACCGGCCCGTGCCGCTCGGTCAGTTCGGCGATGAAGGCGAGCGCCGCCGGGGTCGCCGTGACCCTGAGGGGAAGTCCGTCCGCATCGGTGAGCACCGCACCGGCGATCGCCGCGTCTTCGTCCATGTCCGTCTCCTGAAACCGTCGTCGAGGCGAAAGGCCGCGCCCGATCGCTCGGGCGCGGCGAAGGATGAGCCGGCGGGGAGGGGAACGGGAAGGCCCGACGCGGCCCCTGCCGACGGGCGGGCGGGAAGCCCGCCCGTCGAACCCGATCAGAAGAAGCCGAGCTTCTTCGGGTTGTAGGAGACCAGCAGGTTCTTGGTCTGCTGATAGTGGTCGAGCATCATCGAGTGGGTCTCGCGGCCGATGCCCGACTGCTTGTAGCCGCCGAAGGCCGCATGGGCCGGATAGGCGTGGTAGCAGTTGGTCCACACGCGGCCGGCCTGGATGTTGCGGCCGAAGCGATAGAGGGTGTTGGCGTCACGCGACCACACGCCCGAGCCGAGGCCGTAGAGCGTGTCGTTGGCGATGTGCAGCGCCTCGTCTTCGTCCTTGAAGGTGGTCACCGACACCACCGGTCCGAAGATCTCCTCCTGGAAGATGCGCATCTTGTTGTGGCCGTGGAACACCGTCGGCTTGACGTAGAAGCCGCCCTCGAGATCGCCGCCGAGATGGTTGCGGGCGCCGCCGGTGAGCAGGTCGGCGCCTTCTTGGCGGCCGATGTCGATGTAGGAGAGGATCT
This sequence comes from Phyllobacteriaceae bacterium, assembly GCA_012517025.1. GTDB lineage: Bacteria > Pseudomonadota > Alphaproteobacteria > Rhizobiales > Ancalomicrobiaceae > Pinisolibacter. Next base: position 1,436 of record JAAYVT010000145.1, read on the forward strand.
TCTCCATCTGCTCCGACGACGCCTGGGCGCCGATCATGGTCTGCGGATCGAGCGGCGAGCCCTGCACGATCGCCTCGACGCGCTTCAGCGCCCGTTCCATGAACTTGTCGTAGATCGATTCCTGGATCAGCGCGCGCGAGGGGCAGGTGCAGACCTCGCCCTGGTTCAGCGCGAACATCACGAAGCCTTCGATCGCCTTGTCGAAGAAGTCGTCGTCCTCGTTCGCCACGTCCTTGAAGAAGATGTTCGGCGACTTGCCGCCGAGCTCCAGCGTCACCGGGATCAGGTTCTGCGAGGCGTACTGCATGATCAGCCGCCCGGTCGAGGTCTCACCGGTGAAGGCGATCTTGGCGATGCGCGGGGAGGACGCCAGCGGCTTGCCGGCCTCGAGGCCGAACCCGTTGACGATGTTGAGCACACCCGCCGGCAGCAGGTCCTGGATCATCTCGGCGAGGACCAGGATCGAGGCCGGGGTCTGCTCGGCCGGCTTCATGACGACGCAGTTGCCGGCGGCGATCGCCGGGGCGAGCTTCCAGGCGGCCATCAGGATCGGGAAGTTCCACGGAATGATCTGGCCGACCACGCCGAGCGGCTCGTGGAAGTGATAGGCGATGGTGTCGTGGTCGATCTCGGAGAGCGTGCCCTCCTGAGCGCGGACGCAGCCGGCGAAATAGCGGAAGTGGTCGATGGCGAGCGGGATGTCTGCGGCGGTGGTCTCGCGGATCGGCTTGCCGTTGTCCCAGGTCTCGGCCAAAGCCAGGGTGGCGAGGTTCTCCTCGAGCCGGTCGGCGATGCGGTTCAAGATGTAGGCGCGCTGGGCGACGTTGGTTTTGCCCCAACCGTCCTTGGCGGCATGTGCGGCGTCGAGCGCCAGCTCGATGTCGGCGGCCTGCGAACGGGCGACTTCACAGATCTTCCGGCCGTTGATCGGCGAGATGTTGTCGAAGTAGCGGCCGTCGACCGGCGCCACCCACTTGCCGCCGATGAAGTTCTCGTAGCGGGCGCGGAACGGGGTGACGGGGGTCGAGGTGGTGGTCGCGGGTTGATTCATCTTTTCCTCCCAGGTTTCTGGTGCGGAAAGAGCTGCCAGACCCGTGCCAACGGATTCGCGGCATTGGACTTTCGCCAGTGTGCACCGCGGTAAGTCGCTGATCGTCCGTCGCCGCTTTCAATCGGTTGGACCCATCCCCGTCTTGTTCCTCTCGACGCGACGGCGGTCGTCCACTAGCTCTGTCGCAGGATGCGACGATGCGACGCGACGGATGTCGCGACGCGCGACGCACCGGAGAGCCGCCGAAGAGCGGCGAGGACGAGGATCGTGGCGGCCGGCGACGGCGGCGAGACGATCTCGGGAGGACACCGATGACGGGACTGCCACCCCTCCGCCGCGAGGGACCGACCACCATTCTGCCCCAACGCCCGGTCTCCGCGCCGTCGATGACGGCGATCCGCCGTCGGTTCGCCACCCGCGGCGACGTCGGCGCCGATCTTCTGCCCGCCTCGATCCTGCGCTCCTGGCAGCGGTGCGCCGCGCTCGGCCTGCGCATGGACATGCGCCCGTCGGTCGAGCCGATCGGCCGCGCCGATCTCGGCGAACGGCGCGATCGCAACGACCGCCTGCGCGCCGCCGCCGCCGACGAACTCGTCCGGCTGCAGGCCGCCGGCACCCGGTCGAGCGCCGTCGCCGTCCTCACCGACGCCGACGGGGTGGTGCTCGACCGCCTCGGCGACGCCGGCTTCGCCGCCGCCGCCGAACGCGTCGCCCTCGCCCCCGGCGTCACCTGGGCGGAAGCCGCCACCGGCACCAACGCCATCGGCACCGCCCTCGCCGACC
>JAAYVT010000012.1 GCA_012517025.1 Phyllobacteriaceae bacterium
GCCGACCGCCGCGCCGCCGAACGCCTCGCCGAGGCCCTCGCCCGCGCCACCGACGACCCCTTCGCCGCGCCCGCCGTCGCCGTCGCCCCGCATGCCGAGGTGGTGGTGATCGGCGACTTCCTCGAGGATCCCGCCGCGATCGCCGAGCGCCTCGCCGGCTTCGCCGGCCAGGGTGCCCGCGTCCACGCGCTGCGCATCGTCGATCCCGGCGAGGCGGTGCCGCCGTGGACCGGCAACGTCGAGTTCCGCGACCCGGAGACCGACGAGCGCTTCGCCGGTCGCCGCGCCGAGGCGCTGCGCGAGGGCTGGAGCGCGCGCTTCGCGGCGCACGGCGCCGAACTCGCCCGCCTCGCCGCCCGCCACGGCTGGAGCCTCGTCACCCACACCACCGACCGACCGGCGGCCGAGGCCCTGCTGGCGCTGCACGCCGGCCTCGGCGGCGCCCGGCACGGTCCGCGTCCCCATGCCGGGGGCCGGCGATGAGCACGCTCCTTTCCCTCGGCTTCGGCGCCCCGGCCGCCCTCCTCGCCCTCCTCGCCCTGCCGGCGCTGGTGTGGCTGCTGCGCATGACGCCGCCGCGCCCGCGTACCGTCGACTTCCCGCCGACCGCGCTGATGCGCGATCTGGTCCCGCGCGAGGACACGCCCGCCCGGACGCCGTGGTGGTGGCTGGCGATCCGGATCGCCGCCATCGCCGCGCTCGCCCTCGCCCTCGCCCATCCGGTGCTCGATCCCGGCGGCGCCGACGACGGCCGCTCCGGCCCCCTGTGGCTGGTGGTCGACGACGGCTGGCCGGCGGCTCCGCATTGGGACGAGATCACCGCCGAGGTCTCCGCCCGCCTCGACGCCGCCGCCGCGCGCGATCGGCTCGTGGTGCTGGTCGGCACCGCCTCGGGGACCGATCAGTTCGTCGAGCCGCAGACCCCCGACGAGGCCCGCCGTCGCCTCGCGGTGTGGAAGCCGGCGCCGTGGGCGGAGGCCCGCGACGAGCCGCTCGCCGCCCTCGCCCACTCGGCGGAAACCCGCCCGCCGGGCTCGATCGTGTGGATCTCGCACGGCGCCGATCTCGCCGCCCCGGCGGCGACCCGCGCCTTCCGCGACGCCCTCCTCGCCGCCGCGAAAGGCGCGCTGCTCACCCTGTCGCTGCCGGGCCGCGTCGACGCCGTCGCCCTGGTCGGGCTCGACAATCGGGCCGAGGCGACCGTCGCCCGCCTCGCCCGCGCCGATCCCTCCCTCCCCGAGGCCGTCCGCCTCGCCGCCCTCGACGTCAAGGGCCGGACCCTCGCCGAGCTCCCGGTCGCCTTCGCTCCCGGCGAGGCGAACGCCGAGGCCCGCTTCGACCTGCCGCTCGATCTCAGGAACGACGTCGCCCGCGTCGAGATCGTCGATCGTCGCGGCGCCGGCGGCGTCCGCCTCGCCGACGACCGTTGGCGCCGCCGCGCCGTCGGCGTCGTCACCGGTACCGGCTTCGACCGCGATCAGCCGCTGCTCGCCCCCTCGCACTACCTCGACGCCGCCCTCGCTCCCTTCACCGACCGACGCGCCGCCCGTTCCGGCGAGACCGGCGCGGCGATCCGCGAGCTGATCGACGGCGGCGTCGCCGTGCTCGTCCTCGCCGACGTCGGCACCCTGCCCAAGGACACCGCCGCCGCCCTCCTCGCCTGGGTCGAGAAGGGCGGCCTGCTGCTGCGCTTCGCCGGGCCGCGACTGGCCGGCGCCGCGCCCGACGATCCGCTGTTGCCGGTGACGCTCAGGCGCGGCGAACGCGCCCTCGGCGGCGCCCTCTCCTGGGCGAGCCCGCGCGGCCTCGGCCCGTTCGCCGAAACCGGCCCCTTCGCCGGCCTCGCGGTGCCGAAGGAGGTGCGCGTCTCCCGTCAGATCCTGGCCGA
>JAAYVT010000146.1 GCA_012517025.1 Phyllobacteriaceae bacterium
CTACGGCACCAAGACCATCGCCCCGGTCGCCAAGATCGTCGGCCCCGGCAACGCCTACGTCGCCGCCGCCAAGCGCCGCGTCTTCGGCAAGGTCGGCATCGACATGATCGCCGGCCCCTCCGAGGTGCTGATCGTCGCCGACGCGAACAACGACCCCGATTGGATCGCCGCCGACCTGCTCGCCCAGGCCGAGCACGACCCGGCCGCCCAGTCGATCCTGATCACCGATTCGCCGATCCTCGCCGACGCGGTCGAGAAGGCCGTCGCCAAGCAGCTCGCCACCCTGTCGCGCGCCGCCACCGCGCGGGCGAGCTGGCTCGACTACGGCGCCGTCGTCCTGGTGCGCAAGCTCGACGAGGCGGTGCCGCTGGCCGACCGCATCGCCGCCGAGCACCTCGAGATCGCCCTCGACGACCCCGAGCCCTTCGCCGCCAAGGTCCGCAACGCCGGCGCCCTGTTCCTCGGCCACTACACCCCGGAGGCGATCGGCGACTACGTCGGCGGCTCCAACCACGTCTTGCCGACCGCCCGTTCGGCGCGTTTCTCCTCCGGCCTGTCGACCCTGGACTTCGTCAAGCGGACGTCGATCCTGCGTCTCGACGCCGAGGGGCTGCGAGCGCTCGGGCCGGCGGCGATGCTGCTGGCCGAATCCGAAGGGCTGGACGCGCACGGTCGCTCCGTGTCGATCCGCCTCAACCTCTGACCGCCCGCCGCGCCGCGCGGGCTTCCGCGCGACGCCCCGGCTCCCCGAAGGGCGCCCGCTCATGTCTCCCCTGGCCGTCGCCGAGACGCAACCCAAGAACCGCCTCGTCGGCGTCGAGCTCGACGAGGGCTCGATCGCCCGTTCCGGCGCCGACGTCGAGCACGAGCGCGCCACCGCGATCTGGGACCTGATCGAGGAGAACAGCTTCACGCCGGTCGGCCACGACGGCGGCCCCTGGCGGCTGCGTCTCGGCTTCGTCGAGAACCGCCTCGCCTTCGAGATCTCCGACGAGAGCGGCACGCCGGTCACCGCCCATCTCCTGTCGCTGACCCCGTTCCGCAAGATCGTGAAGGACTATTTCCTGATCTGCGAGAGTTATTTCGCCGCCATTCGCACCGCCACCCCGTCGCAGATCGAAGCGATCGACATGGGCCGGCGCGGTCTCCACAACGACGGCTCGCAGGTGTTGATGGATCGGCTCGCCGACAAGGTGGCGATCGACTTCGACACCGCCCGCCGCCTGTTCACGCTGATATGCGCCCTCCACTGGAAAGGCTGAGCTCGATGGAGCGGACGCAGCCGAGCTCCGTCCTCTTCATGTGCGGTCTCAACGCCGTACGCTCGCCGATGGCGGAGTTTCTCGCCCGGCGGCTGTTCGGCAAGACCGTCTACATCAAGTCCGCCGGCGTCCGCAAAGGCGAGCTCGACCCGTTCTCGGTCAAGGCGATGGAGGAGGTCGGCCTCGACATCTCCCGCCATCGCCCCCGCACCTTCGAGGAGATCGAGGACGACAACTTCGATCTCATCATCACCCTGGCGCCGGAGGCCCACCACAAGGCGCTGGAATTGACCCGGACGCTCGCCGCCGACGTCGAATATTGGCCGACCCCGGATCCCCAGCTCGCCACCGGCTCGCGCGATCAGATCATGGAGAGCTATCGCGCCGTCCGCGACGGGCTGGAAAACCGCATCCGCTACCGCCTCGATTGGAAGCCGTCGGGCGGCAATTGAACCCTCGGGTTCCCTTTCCCGCCGCCTTCCGTTAGCGTGCCCGCCACTTCCCGTCCTCCTCAGAAGAGTCGTCCGATGACCGCCGTCCGTCCCAAACTCGTGCTGGCCTCCGCCTCGCCGCGCCGTCTGGGACTGCTGCAGCAGATCGGTCTCGACCCCGACCATCTCCATCCCACCGACGTCGACGAGACCCCGCAGGCCGGCGAGTTGCCGCGCCAGCTCGCCCTGCGGCTGGCCGAGGACAAGGCCAAGGCGGCGCTCGCTTGGTCGAAGCGCGACGCCGAATGGACCGGCGCCTTCATCCTGACCGCCGACACCGTGGTCGCCGTCGGCCGCCGCTGCCTCCCCAAGGCCGAGACCCGCGACGAGGCCGAGGCCTGCCTGCGCCTGCTCTCCGGCCGCGCCCACCGGGTGTGGACCGGGCTCGCCCTGGTGACCCCGGCCGGCTCGATCAAGAAGCGGCTGGTGGAGACCCGCCTGCGCTTCAAGCGCCTGTCGCACGCCGAGCTCACCGCCTATCTCGCCTCCGACGAGTGGCGCGGCAAGGCCGGCGGCTATGCGATCCAAGGCTTGGCCGGCGCCTTCGTGGCGCGGCTGATCGGCTCCTATCCGAACGTCGTCGGCCTGCCGCTCTACGAGGCGGCGACGCTGCTCGAGGGCGCCGGCTATCCGGTGCGCGACGGCTGGGGGGGCGCCATCGCCCCGATGGTGTGACGATGGCGAGCAAGACCGCCCCCGACGCCCCGACCCGCCCCTGTCCGATCTGCGGTCGCCCGGCGAGCCGCGAGCATCGCCCCTTCTGCTCGCCGCGCTGTCGCCAGATCGACCTGCATCGCTGGCTGACCGGCGCCTACGCCGTCCCCGTCGTCGAGGAGGACGGCGGCGAACGCGAGGAGTGACGGCGGAGACGGGCGCGACGGCTCCCGCCGATCGGATCGGCGAGGCATGGCTGCTCCGGCGCCGCGGCCGGTCCGAGCCGGCCGTCTCGTGGTCCGAGCTCGACTATCCACAGCCTTCGCGTGGAACGACTTTTCGGGGTCGGCCCTCTGGACAGGTCCGAGGTCACCGATTATAAGGCGGCCCACCAACGAGGCGGCGGCGACGCTCGCCGGCCTCGCCCGGTCGCCTGGGTAGCTCAGTTGGTAGAGCAGCGGATTGAAAATCCGCGTGTCGCTGGTTCGATTCCGGCCCCAGGCACCATTTTCCCCCTCCGAAGACATCCGAGACCGTCCACGTACGATCCTCGCCGATCGATCTCGTCGGCGTCTCGTGTTCCCGAACCTTCGCGCCGGAAGACGCGGCACACGCCGCGGCGACCCGACCGACGGCCGAACCCTCGCGACACGATCTCGCTCCGAACCATCGCCTCGACGGGCCTCGTCTCTCTGCCTATTGACGAATACGTACATTTAATATCGTTTTCGGCATATTCGATCCTTCACGAGCCCCCGATGCGCGCCTCCCTCTTCCGCCACCTGATCAATCTGTGGCCGCCGTTCTTCTTCACCGGCATCCGCTGCACGCGTCTCTCCGACGATTACCGCGTCGCCGAAGTCGAGTTGCGGCTGGGCTGGACCAATCGCAACGCCATGGGCGTGCATTTCGGCGGCTCGCTGTTCGCCATGACCGACCCGTTCTACATGCTGATGCTGATGAAGGCGCTCGGTCGCGACCACGTCGTCTGGGACAAGGCGGCGACGATCGACTTCGTCTCGCCGGGACGCGGCACCGTCACCGCCCGCTTCCGCCTCGACGACGATCGCCTCGCCGAGATCCGCGCCGCCGCCGCGACCGGCGACAAAGTCCTGCCGGTCTTCCGCGTCGAGGTGACGGGCGACGACGGCAAGCTCGTCGCCACCGTCGATCGCACCCTCTACGTCCGCCGTAAACGCGCCGCCGCAGCCGCCTGACGCGCCCCCGCTGCCGCCCGCAGCGCCTGCACCATCGCGCGAAGCCCCGGTTCCAACACCTTGTCGCGTCTGAGCACGATGCCGAGCCGACGTTCGAGAGGCGGGCTCAACGGCCGCGTCACGATCGCCCCGCTCGGCGCCTCCGGCGGAAACGCCAGGCTCGGCAGCACCGCCGCGCCGAGCCCCGCCCCGACCAGCTCCCGGATGGTCTCGACGCTGCCGAGCTCCATCACCGGTCGCGCCGCCACCCCGCCGGCGGCGAACCAGTCGTCGACGATGCGGCGGGTCGCGCCGTGCGATTCGTAGAGGATCAGCGGATGGCGGGCGAGCTCGGCGGCGCCGATCGGCTCACCCTCCCCGCCCGCCTCGCGCGGCATCACCGCCACCAGCGGATCGTCGGTCAATCCCTCCACCACGAAGGCGCGGCCGGTCGCCGGCAGCGTCACCAGCGCCACGTCGAGCCGATTGGCCTCGAGATCGGTCAGAAGATCGGCCGTGTCGCCGGTGCGCACGATGATCTCGAGCCCCGGCATCCGCTCGCGCAGGGTCCTGAGCGGCCCGGGCAGGAAATGCAGGCAGGCGGTCGCCCCGGTGCCGATGGCGACGCGCCCAATCGCCCCGGCGCGGTGCGGCGTGATCGCCGCGATCGCCGCCGCATGCGCCGCCTCCAGCCGGTCGACGTGGACGAGCAGCTCGGCGCCCGCCTCCGTCGGCGTCACCCGCCGCCCCACCCGTTCGAGCAGCCGCACCCCGAGCTCGCGCTCCAGCCGACGGATCTTGAGGCTCATCGCCGATTGGCTGAGCCCCGCCGCCTCCGCCGCGCGAGTGAAACCGCCGCTCGCCGCCACGGCGCGGAAGGCGAACAGAAGATCGAGGTCGGGACCGAACATCGATGAGTTTTCCTCATGCTTCGCATGACGAGCATGAGATTGATCGCCGGTCCGCTTTCTCGCAAGTACCGAGGACCCGCCGCGAACGAGAAAGCCCAGACGCCGATGCCGATGCCCCTCCCCCTCGACCCGCCGACGATCCGCGACGCGCGGCCGGAGGACTTCGCCGCCGTCGCCGCCATCTACGGCGACGCCGTCGCCCACGGCACCGCCTCGTTCGAGACCGAGCCGCCGGACGAAGCGGAGATGCGGCGCCGTCACGCCGCCGTCCGCGCCGCCGGCTTTCCCTGGATCGTCGCCGAGGCGGCCGGCGAGATCCTCGGCTACGGCTATTTCGGCTTCTACCGCACCCGCCCGGCCTATCGCTTCACCGTGGAGAACTCGGTCTACGTCGCCCCCGCCGCGAAGAGACGCGGCGCCGGGCGGCTGATCCTCGCCGAGCTGATCGCCCGCGCCGAACGCGCCGGCTTCCGCCGCATGATCGCGGTGATCGGGGATTCGGCCAACGCCGCCTCGATCGGCCTGCACGGCGCCCTCGGCTTCGTGCCCGCCGGGGTGCTGCCGGCGGTCGGCTGGAAGCACGGCCGCTGGCTCGACAGCGTGCTGATGCAGCGCCCGCTCGGCGACGGCGATCGCTCGCCCCCCGTCGAGCGCGGCGCGTCGTGATCCCGCCGCGCCTCGTCGCCGCGCTGTCGCTGTCGCAGCTGGTCGGCTGGGGCGCCGGCTATTACGCGATCGGCGTCTTCGCCCCGCGCATCGCCGCCGACACCGGCTGGACCCGCGCCGACGTCCATGCCGGCCTGTCGATCGCGCTGGTGGCGATGGGGCTGGTCTCGCCGGCGATCGGGCGTCGGGTCGATCGCGACGGCGGCCGCGCCGTGATGATCGCCGGTTTCCTGCTCCTCGCCCTCGGGCTGGCGGCGGCGGCGGCGGTGCGTGCGCCGTGGCAGTGGTGGACGGTGTGGGCGGTGATCGGCGTGGCGCTGCGGATGACGCTCTACGACGCCTGCTTCGCCGCCCTGGTCCGGGTCGACCCGGCCGGCGCGGCGCGCGCCATCACCACCGTCACGCTCTCCGGCGGCCTCGCCTCGACGGTGTTCTGGATGCTCGGCGACCGCCTCGCGGACGCCTTCGGCTGGCGCCCCGCCCTCCTCGTGTTCGCGGCGGCGGC
>JAAYVT010000147.1 GCA_012517025.1 Phyllobacteriaceae bacterium
ACCTCGGCGACCGAGGTGAGCATCGCCTTCGCCGCGCCGATCGCTTCGCGCTCCTGCGACGACAGGTGCTGCCACGCATCGCTCTTTTCGAGCACGGCGACGAGAACCGCCACCGCCTCGCCGATCCGTCCGATCTGTTTGCCGTAGGATCCCGCCCGCGCCAGGATCGCCGCCTCTAGCTCCGGCGCGGTCGACGCCCCGAGATTGACCGAGAACAGCGAATAATTGCCGCCGGATGGACTGAACCAGGTCGTGACCGGCATGATCGCCTGCGTCACGTCGCCGGCCCAAGGAAAGCGGAACGTCACCGGAGCCTGAAAGTCGGTCATCGCATCCTCCTCGCGTGATACGCGAAGAGTTCATCGACCACACCGATCCTTCAAGCCGAAATCGGCGTCACGTCCGCCTCACAAGCTCGGCGCCTTGAAGGTGTCGCAACTGCCGAGCCGGCCGCTGTCGAAGCCGGTCTTGAACCAGCGCACCCGCTGCTCCGAGGAACCGTGGGTGAAGCTGTCCGGCACCACGTAGCCGCGCATCGTCTTCTGGATCGAATCGTCGCCGATCCGGCTCGCCGCGTTGAGCGCCTGCTCGATGTCGCCGGGCTCGATGAAGTCGCGCTCCTTCTGGGCGAAATGCGCCCACACTCCGGCGAAACAGTCGGCCTGCAGCTCGACCTTCACCGACGCCTTGTTGGCCTCCCGCTCGCTCATCCGGGCGCGGGCCTGATTGAAGGCCGGCAGGATGCCGAGCTGATCCTGGACGTGATGGCCGATCTCGTGGGCGATGACGTAGGCCTGGGCGAAGTCGCCCGGCGCTTTGAAGCGGGTCTTCAGCTCGTCGTAGAAGGCGAGGTCGATGTAGACCTTGCCGTCCGCCGGACAATAGAACGGCCCGGTCGCCGCGTTGGCCTGGCCGCAGCCCGACCGCGTCGCGCCGGAGAACATCACCAGCGTCGGCTCGCTGTAGCGGGTGCCGGCGGCGCGCGGCACCAGATCGCCGGCCTGGGCGGGCAGGATCTCCTTCCAGCGGTCCTCGGTGTCGCCGAGCACCACCGCCACGAAGCGGGCGAGGTCGTCGCGCCGCTGCGCCGTCTGGCGCTGCACCGGCCGCTGTTGCTGGACCTGCTGCGACGACGAGTTCGGCCCCACCTGCACGCCGGAGAGCAGCGTCAGCGGATTGATCCCGAGCACCCAGGCGACGATCAGCATGATCACGATGGTGCCGATGCCGCCACCGCCGAGATTGATCGGCAGGCCGCCGAAGCCGCCGTCCGAATAGCCGCCGCCGGAACCCCCGTCGTCGCCACCGAAGCCGCCGTCGTCGCGGCGATCCTCGATGTTCGAACTCTCGCGGTGACCTTCCCAGCGCATCGTCGCATCTCCCCGGCGGCGTCGGTACGAACCCGACGCGGTCGCCTCTGTATATCGCAGCGGCAGGGCGCGACGGAAGCGCTTCGCTCAGGCCGCGCGGACGCGATCGAGGAAGCGCGCGATCTCGCCCGAAAGCCGATCCGCGTCGCTCGCCAACGCCTTCGAGGAGGCGAGCACCTCCTCCGCCGCCGTCGCGCTCGCCGCGCCCGCCCGGTCGAGCCCGTCGATGCCGCCGCCGACCGCTCGGGTCTGATCGGCCGCGCTCGCCACCGCCCGGGCGATCTCGCGCGTCGCCTCGCCCTGTTCCTCCACCGCCGCCGCGATCGCCGTGGCGATGCCGTCGAGACTGCGGATGGTGTCGAGCACGCCACCGATCGACATCACCGACCCCTCCGTCGAGGCCCGGATCGCGTCGACTTGGCCGGAGATCTGCGCCGTCGCCCGCGCCGTCTGGTCGGCCAGCGTCTTGACCTCGGCCGCCACCACCGCGAAGCCGCGCCCCGCCTCTCCGGCCCGCGCCGCCTCGATGGTGGCGTTGAGCGCGAGCAGATTGGTCTGCCCGGCGATCGCGTCGATCAGGTCGATGATCTGGCCGATCCGTTGCGCCTCGCTCGACAGCGACTGTACCGCCGTGGCGGTGCGCTCGACCTCCACCACCGCCTTGCTCGCCACCCGCGCCGACTCCGCCGCCCGCGAACCGATCTCGGTGATCGAGGCGGCGAGCCGCTCCGAGGTCTCCGCCACGCTCGTCACCTCGCGCGACGCCGTCCCCGCCGCCCCGCCGACCTCGCTCGACCGCACCCGCGCCGAATGCGCCGCCGCCGTCATGTCGCCGGCGAGGTTCTCCAGCCGCGCGATCGCCCCGGCGACCCGGCCGATCAGGTCGTGCACGTCGCCTTCGAACACCGCCGCCGCGTGCTCGAAGGCGCCGCGCCGCCGGCTCTCCCGGTCGGCCCGGTCGCGATCGCGATCGCGCAGGTGCTCCACCGCCGTGAGCCCGTCGCGGAAGGTCGCCAGCGCCGTCGCCATCTCGCCGATCTCGTCGCGCCGCCGTCGGAACGGGATCTCCGCGGCGAGATCGCCCGCCGCCATCGTCGTCATCGTCTGCCGCAACCGCGTCAACGGCCGGCGCACCCCCCGGTCGATCAACAGCGCCAACCCGGCCCCGGCGATCAGCAACGCGGCGAGCGGCGCCAGGATCAGCACCAGCCGGGTCGACCGCCGCGCCGCCTCCCCCGCCCGGCTCTCCGCCGACGCCGCCTCGGTCAATCGGGCGACGACGCCGGCGATCTCGCCGAGCAGGGCGTCGCGATTGGCGTGGGTGCTCGGATCGGCCATCTGCAACCCCGCCGCCTTCGGCGACAGGGTCAGGCCGAGCTGCACCGTGTCCTTCTGAAACGCCACGAAGTCTCTGAGCCGCATGGCGATCGAGCGGGTCGCCGGCGCCTCCGGATCACCGATCGCGGCGACGAGTTCACCTTGTCGCCGCTCCAGCCGCTCGGCGGCGCCGCCGAGATCGCCGAGCCGCTCGCGGATCTTCGCCGCGTCGCTCTCCAGGAAGGCCGCGGCCCCGATCCCGACCACGCCCTGGACGTCGCGCGCCACCGATTCGGCCACCAGCGCGTCGCGCCAGCTCGCCTCGATCGCCCGCGATCGGGCGATCTCCACCTCGTTGCGGGTCACCGCGAAGACGGCGACCGCCAGCGTCACCGCCGCCATCGCCACCCCGGCCCCACCGAGCCTCGCCGACAAACCGAACCGCATCCCATTCCTCCGACACTCGACCGTGGTTCGAGGTCGAAGATCGAGAGAAGCCACTTAATTTCTACTTAAATTTCAGCATTCTTCTTCATGAACTTTCCATGACGATGACCTTGGGAAAGATCTCGCGAGAGAGGAGATCGGGACGACTTCGCCCGGAGGTCGTCTCGACGTCGCCGTCGGAGCAAGGAGGATCGCGCCGTCGCCCGCGCGACCTCTGCGCGCGAGGCGTCGCCGCCCCTTCCCCGCGCCCGTCTTTTCCCCTATAACCCCGGCCGGTCTGGACGTATTTCCGACTTCCCCGGTCAAACGAACCGGCGCGAGCCGCTCCCGCGAGCGATCGCGTCGGCATGGTCGCGAGCAAGCATGCCCAAGAGAACAGACATCCAGAGCATCCTCGTCATCGGCGCCGGCCCGATCGTCATCGGCCAGGCCTGCGAGTTCGATTATTCGGGCACGCAGGCGTGCAAGGCACTGAAGGCGGAGGGGTACCGGATCATCCTGGTCAACTCCAATCCGGCGACGATCATGACGGATCCGGATCTGGCGCACGCAACTTACGTCGAGCCGATCACCCCCGAGGTGGTCGCCAAGATCATCGAGAAGGAGCGACCCGACGCGCTCCTGCCGACGATGGGCGGTCAGACCGCGCTCAACTGCGCCCTGTCGCTGCGCAAGATGGGCGTGCTGGAGAAATTCGGCGTCGAGATGATCGGCGCCACCGCCGAGGCCATCGACAAGGCCGAGGATCGCGAGCTGTTCCGCGAGGCGATGAAGAAGATCGGCCTCGAGACGCCGACCTCGATCCTCGCCCATTCGCTCGCCGAGGCGCTGCCCGCCCTCGACGAGATCGGCCTGCCGCTGATCATCCGTCCGTCCTTCACCCTCGGCGGCACCGGCGGCGGCATCGCCTACAACCGCGAAGAGTTCATCGACATCGTCGAGCGCGGCGTCGACGCCTCGCCGACCAACGAAGTGCTGATCGAACAGTCGGTGCTGGGTTGGAAGGAGTTCGAGATGGAAGTGGTCCGCGACAAGGCGGACAACTGCATCATCGTCTGCTCGATCGAGAACGTCGATCCGATGGGCGTCCACACCGGCGATTCGATCACCATCGCCCCGGCGCTGACGCTGACCGACAAGGAATACCAGATCATGCGCGACGCCTCGCTGGCGGTGCTGCGCGAGATCGGCGTGGAGACCGGCGGCTCGAACGTCCAGTTCGCCATCGATCCCGAGACCGGTCGCATTATCGTCATCGAGATGAACCCGCGCGTGTCGCGCTCGTCGGCGCTGGCCTCCAAGGCGACCGGCTTCCCGATCGCCAAGGTCGCGGCGCGTCTGGCGGTGGGCTACACCCTCGACGAGCTCGCCAACGACATCACCGGCGGCGCCACCCCGGCCTCGTTCGAGCCGACGATCGACTACGTGGTGACCAAGATCCCACGCTTCGCCTTCGAGAAGTTCCCCGGCGCCGAGCCGACGCTGACCACCGCGATGAAGTCGGTCGGCGAAGTGATGGCGATCGGCCGCACCTTCCAGGAATCGCTGCAGAAGGCGCTGCGCGGTCTCGAGACCGGCCTCTCCGGCCTCAACGACATCGAAATCCCCGGCCTCGGCCAGGGCGACGACAAGAACGCCATCCGCGCCGCGCTCGGCACCCCGACGCCGGACCGGCTGCGCTGCGTCGCCCAGGCGATGCGGCTCGGCGTCTCCGACGAGCAGATCCACGCCTCGTGCAAGATCGACCCGTGGTTCCTCGAGCAGATCCGCGGCATCGTCGACACCGAAGAAAAGGTGCGCGCCCACGGCCTGCCGAAGACCGCCGGCAGCCTGCGCGGCCTGAAGTCGATGGGCTTCTCCGACGCGCGTCTGGCCGAACTCGCCGGCTGGAACGAGGCCGAGGTCAAGGCGTTGCGCCGTTCGCTCGCCGTCCACCCGGTCTACAAGCGCATCGACACCTGCGCCGCCGAATTCGCCGCCCCGACCGCCTACATGTACTCGACCTACGAGGTCCCCTTCGCCGGGGCCCTGGCGAACGAGGCGCGTCCCTCCGATCGCGAGAAGATCGTCATCCTCGGCGGTGGCCCGAACCGCATCGGCCAGGGCATCGAGTTCGACTACTGCTGCTGTCACGCCGCCTTCGCGCTCTCCGACGCGGGCTTCGAGACCATCATGGTCAACTGCAACCCGGAGACCGTCTCCACCGACTACGACACTTCCGACCGGCTCTACTTCGAGCCGCTGACGGCGGAAGACGTGCTCGAGATCCTCGAGACCGAGAAGACCAACGGCACCTTGAAGGGCGTCATCGTCCAATTCGGCGGCCAGACCCCGCTGAAACTCGCCGAGGCGCTGGAGAAAGCCGGGATCCCGATCCTCGGCACCTCGCCCGACGCCATCGACCTCGCCGAGGACCGCGACCGCTTCAAGCGTCTGCTCGACAAGCTCGGTCTGCGCCAGCCGGAGAACGGCATCGCCTACTCGATCGAGCAGTCGCGCCTCGTCGCCGAGAAGCTCGGCTTCCCGCTGGTGGTGCGTCCCTCCTACGTCCTCGGCGGCCGCGCCATGGAGATCGTCCGTGACGAGGTCGGCTTCGACGCCTACTTGAACGGCACCCTGCCCGGCATGGTCCCCGCCGACGTCAAGGCGCGGTACCCCAACGACAAGACCGGCCAGATCAACATGGTGCTGGGCAAGTCGCCGCTGCTGTTCGACCGCTATCTGTCGAACGCGGTCGAGGTCGACGTCGACGCGCTCTGCGACGGCACCGACGTCTACATCGCCGGCATCATGGAGCACATCGAGGAAGCCGGCATCCATTCCGGCGACAGCGCCTGTTCGCTGCCCACCCACTCGCTCAAGCCCGAGGTGGTGGCCGAGATCGAGCGGCAGACCCGCGAGCTGGCCCTGGCCCTCGACGTCGGCGGCCTGATGAACGTCCAGTACGCGGTGCAGAACGACGTGGTCTTCATCCTCGAGGTGAACCCGCGCGCTTCCCGCACCGTGCCCTTCGTCGCCAAGACCATCGGCGAGCCGGTCGCCAAGATCGCCTCGCGGGTGATGGCCGGCGAGAGCCTCGCCTCCTTCGGGCTGACGAAGAAGGTGCTGAAGCACATCGCGGTCAAGGAGGCGGTGTTCCCCTTCGCCCGCTTCCCCGGCGTCGACACCGTGCTCGGCCCGGAGATGAAATCGACCGGCGAGGTCATCGGCCTCGACATCGACTACGCCATCGCCTTCGCCAAGAGCCAGCTCGGCTCCGGCGCCCGCGTGCCGACGGAAGGCACCGTGTTCATCTCGGTGCGCGACGACGACAAGCCGCGCATCCTGGCGAGCGTGCGGTCGCTGGTGAAGCTCGGCTTCAAGGTGATCGCCACCTCCGGCACCCAACGTTGGCTGGTCGAGCACGACGTGCCGGCGACCAAGATCAACAAGGTTCTGGAAGGTCGTCCGCACGTCGTCGACGAGATCAAGAACGGCCGCGTCCAGCTGGTGATCAACACGACGGAAGGGGCGCAGGCGCTCGCCGACAGCCGGTCCCTTCGTCGCGCTGCGCTCTTGCACAAAGTGCCGTACTATACGACTCTCGCCGGCGCGATCGCTGCTGCCGAGGCCATCGTCGCCTATGCCGGCGGCGAGCTTCGGGTGCGACCGCTGCAAGCCTATTTCACCGACGCCGCGTGACGGCGCCGAAAGGCGCCGTCGGTGGGTGATGCGTGACAAGCCCCCCGCGCGAGTTTCGCGGGGAGCAAACCGGAATACGAGGCACGGCTCCCGTCGGAGGACGCGGGCCGTGTTCGTTCACTGTTCGACGCCCGCGTGGAGAAGCGGGTGCATGAGGAAGGGCCGAGACCCATGGAGAAGATTCCGATGACCGCGGGAGGGCATCAGGCCCTCGTGGCCGAACTGAAGATGCGTCAGTCGGTCGAACGCCCGCGCATCATCCAGGCGATTTCGGAAGCGCGCGCCCACGGCGACCTTTCGGAAAACGCCGAGTACCATTCCGCCAAGGAGCAGCAGAGCCTCAACGAGGGCCGCATCGCCGAGCTCGAGGACAAGCTCGGCCGCGCCGAGGTCATCGACGTCGCCAAGCTCAGCGGTACCAAGATCAAATTCGGCGCCACGGTCAGCCTCGTCGACGAGGACACCGAGGAAGAGAAGAAGTATCAGATCGTCGGCGACATGGAAGCCGACGTGAAGCAGGGCAAGATCTCGATCTCCTCGCCGATCGCCCGCGCCCTGATCGGCAAGGACATCGGCGACACCGTCGAAGTGATTTCCCCCGGCGGCGCCCGCTCCTACGAGATCATCCAGGTGCGCTACCTCTGAGCCCCTACGGGCCTCGAGAGAGACGACATCGAAAGACCAACGGCGCCGCTTCGGCGCCGTTTTCTTTTCGCCTCACGTCTCCCAGCCGACGGCGAGCCAGCGCCAGAACGTCTCCTGCGCCTTGGCGAGCGCGGCGACGAAGCCGTGTGCCCCGTCGAGGAACCCCGCCTGCAGCACATAGTGACGCAGGAACGCCCATTTCGCCCGAAGGATCGCGACGAAGAGCCCGCCGCGCTTGCCCCTCGCCCGCCGCTCGGCCGCCGCCGCGAGGCCGTACCGCCTCCCCTTGTCGAGCACCTCGTCGATCGAGCGGTAGGAATGGTGGATCATGTCGGCGGAAAGATCGCCGACCGCGCCCGCGACCTCCAGCCGCTCGTGCACCCGGTCGGGGGTGAAGCGTGCCGCCTCGCGTTTCGCCAGCCGCAGGATCCGGTCGGGATACCAGCCGCCGTGCAGCAGGAACCGCCCGAGGAAACTCGACCGCCGGTTGATCCGCCACCCGGCCCGGTCGCCGCGAGAAATCGCCGCACGGATCTCCTCGGCGAGCGCGGCCGGGATGCGTTCGTCGGCGTCGATCGACAGCACGAAGTCGCCGGTCGCCAGATCCAATGCCCGCTGCTTCTGCGCCCCGAACCCCGGCCATTCGTCGGTGACCACGACCGTCGCCCCGGCGGCCCGCGCGATCGCGATCGTCGCGTCGGTCGAGCCGGAATCGACCACCACGATCTCGTCGCAGAAGCCGAGCGAGGCGAGGCAGTCGGGCAGATCGATCGCCTCGTCGCGCGTGATCAGGATCGCCGAGAGACGCGGGGTCGCGCTCATCGCGTCAGCTCCTCGAGCGCCGCGAGCACCCGCTCCGCCGCCATCGTGTCGTGGCAGGCGAGCCGCGCCGCGCCGGGGGTCAACGGGCAGTCCTTCTTGCGGCAGGGGGCGCAGGGCGCGCGCGAAGCGACGATCTCGGTCGCCCGCCCACGCGGGCCGGTCAGCCCCGGCACCGTCGAGGAGAACAGCGCCACCGTCGGCACCGCGAAGGCGGCGGAGAGATGCGTCAACCCGGTGTCGACCCCGACCGTCGCCCGCGCCGCCTTCAGCCGCGCCGCCAGCACCGCGAGCTTCGTCTTCGGCAGATGCACCACCTCCGGCACGGCGGCGGCGATCGCCGTCGCCACGACCTCCTCCTCGGCGTCGGCGTGGGTGACGACCGGCACCAGACCGCGCGCGGCGAGCCCCCGCGCCAGACCGATCCATTCCTCGGTCGGCCAGCGCTTGGTCGGCCACGTCGTGCCGTGCAGCAGGAACACCTCGTCGCCGCCGGCGCCGTCGCGCTCCACCCCGGTGACGAAGCGCGACAGATCCGGATGGTAGCCGAAGACCGCGCCGAACAGCCGTCGCGTCCGCTCGATCGCGTGCGCCTCGTTCGCCACCGTGTGGGCGCGGGCATAGACGAGGCTCGCCGGCCACTCCCGCACGCTGCCGCCGTCGAAGCCCTCGATCGGCCGCCGCGCGAAGCGGGCGAGCCAAGCACTCTTGACCAAGCCCTGAGCGTCGAGGACGAGATCGTAGCTCTCCGCCCTGAGCGCCCGCTTGACGTCGGAGATCTCCGCCCGCGTCTCGCGCGCCAGCACCGCCTTGCGCCACCGCCGGACCGCCACCGGGATCACCCGCCGGACGCCGGGATGCAGCCGGGCGACGTCGACGAAACTCTCCTCGACCAGCCAGTCGAAGACGAGATCCGGCCGCGCCGTCAGCGCTTCGGTCACCGCCGGGAAGGTGTGGATGACGTCGCCCATCGACGAGGTCTTGACCAGCAGCACCTTCATCGCGTCGCCTCGCCGGTCACCCGCGCGGCGGCGGCGAGAACCAGGGCCGGTTCCAGCTTCTCGAGACAGTCGAGATGACCGAGCGGACAGACCTTCTGATGGCAAGGCGAACAGGGAAGCTTCAGCGTGACGATCTCGGCGCGCGGCGCGAGCGGCGGCGTGTTCTCCGCCGAGGTCGAGCCGTAGACCGCGACGACGGCGGTGCCGACGGCCGCCGCGACGTGCATCAGCCCGCTGTCGTTGCTGACCGCCAGCCTTGCGCCCGAGAGCAGGTCGATCGCGTCCTCGAGCCGGGTCTCGCCGGTCAGGTCGATCACCCCGGGCGCGAGATCGGCGATCTCCGCCCCAACCGGCCGGTCCTTCGGACTGCCGAGCAGGATCACCCGGTCGCCGCGCGCCATGAACGCGCGCGCCAGCGCCGCGTAGTGGCGCGCCGGCCAACGCTTCGCCGGCCCGTATTCGGCCCCCGGCATGAAGGCGACGTAGCCGTCGAGCGCCAATTCGTGGGTCGACAGCAGTCGGTCGCGATTGAGCGGATCGACCGCGAGCTTCGGATCGGGGCGCGGCCCCACCACCTCGGCGAGGCGGAAATAGGTCTCCGCCGTCTTGCGCTTCAGAGCCTTCGGCAGCGCCGGCATGCGGGTCAGCAGCCCATACCGCATCTCCTTGCGGTACCCGATCCTGACCGGCACCCGCGCGAAGAACGGCACCAGCGCCGACTTCCAGCTCCCCGGCAGCACGTAGGCCGCGTCGTAACGCCCGGCGAGCGCCCGGCCGAGCCGCCAACGCGCCGAAAGCCCGAACTCCTTCGGCTTGAACGGCGCGTCGATGCGGGTGCGCACCTCCGGCATGCGATCGAGCAGCGGCGTCGCCCAGACCGGCGCGACGACGTCGATGGCGCAGTCGGGATCGCGCGCCTTCAGCGCCGCGAACAACGCCTGCGCCATCACCATGTCGCCGACCCAGCGCGGGCCGATCACGAGGACCTGGCGGACAGCCATGCGACGTACTCCCGAACGCCGGTTTCGACGTCGCGGAACGCGCCGTTGTAGCCGGCGGCGCGCAGCTTCGAGACGTCGGCCTGGGTGAAGCTCTGGTAGCGGCCCTTCAGATGATCGGGGAAGTCGACGTATTCGATCTCGCCCTTGCCGAGCCCGGCGATCACCCCCTCGGCGACCGTCTGGAACGGCTGCGATCGGCCGGTGCCGCAGTTGAAGATGCCGGTCGCGCCGGCGTGCCAGCACCACAGATTGACCGCGCAGACGTCGTCGACGAAGACGAAGTCGCGGCTCTGCTGCCCCGGCCCGTAACCGTCGTGGGCGCCGAAGAGCTTCGGGTTCTCGCCCCGCTTCACCTGATTGAACAGGTGGAAGGCGACCGACGCCATCGTCCCCTTGTGCCCCTCGCGCGGCCCGTAGACGTTGAAGTAGCGAAGCCCCGCGATCGGCGGATCGTCCGGGCGCAGGTTGCGGCGGACGTAGTCGTCGAAGAGCTTCTTCGACCAACCGTAGACGTTGAGCGGTGCCTCGAACGCCACCTCCTCGCGGAACACCGAACCGCCGCCGTAGACCGCCGCGGAAGAAGCGTAGACGAACGGGATGCCGCGCGTCCGGCAGTAGTGCCACAGCGCCTTGGAGTAATCGTAGTTGACCTGCATCACCCAGCGGCCGTTCCACTCGGTGGTGGTGGAACAGGCGCCTTGATGGAAGATCACCTCGATGCCCATCGCCTCGCCGGCGAGGATGCGGGCGAGGAAATCGTCCTTGTCCATGTAGTCGGCGATCCTCGCCTCGACGAGGTTGGCGAACTTGGTGCCGTCGGTGAGATCGTCGACGACCAGGATGTCGTCGCGGCCCTCCGCGTTGAGCGCCATCACCAGATTGGAGCCGATCATCCCGGCCCCGCCCGTCACCACGATCATGGAAGCTCCTTTCGAGGCGGCCGCGCCCACCGACGCGCCTCCTCTCTAGATCAAGGCAGGGGCGAGGTCCACCGGCGCGCGCCTTGCCGCATCCGCCCCCATCCGGTAGAAACCGCCGTCGAATGACCACTTCGACGCCCCCCGAACCCGCGCCCGCACCCGGCCTCTTCACCCGCGAGGGCCGCCGCCGGCTCTCCCATCGCCTGGAGTATCGGGCGCTGGTGGCGGTCGCTTGGCTGCTCGCCCGCCTCGGCGTCGATCGCGCCTCCGCCTTCATGGGCCGAGCCTGGCGCCTGTTCGCGCCGCTCAACGCCCGCCAGGCCCGGGTCGAG
The DNA here is from genome assembly GCA_012517025.1 of Phyllobacteriaceae bacterium. Taxonomy (GTDB): domain Bacteria; phylum Pseudomonadota; class Alphaproteobacteria; order Rhizobiales; family Ancalomicrobiaceae; genus Pinisolibacter. Next base: position 11,534 of record JAAYVT010000147.1, read on the forward strand.
GCCCACCTCGCCGCGAGCTTCCCCGACTGGACCGCCGAGAAGCGCCGCGCCGTGATCGGCGACATGTGGGAAAACCTCGGCCGCACCGCCGCCGAGACCATCCTGCTGCCGGAGCTGCTGCGCGACCCGGCGCGATTCGACGCCTCGCACCTGCCCGCCGACACCTTCGAGCGGGCGCGCGGCGGCGCCGTCTTCGTGTCGCTGCACACCGGCAACTGGGAGATCGTCTCCGTCCCCCTCGCCGCGCATGGCCTCGATCTGCGCGCCGTCTACCGTCCCTTGCGCAACCCGGCGGTGGAGACATGGCTCGCCGAGCGCCGCCGCGCCCTCTACGCCGGCGGCCTGATGCCGATCGACAAGACCATCGCGCTGAAGCTGAAGTCGCTCGCCAAAGCCGGGGCGACGCTGGCGATTCTCGCCGATCTCAAGGATCACCACGGCCTCGTCGTCGACTTCTTCGGCCGCCCGGCGCAGGTCACCACCTTCCCCGCCCTGCTCGCCCGCCGTCTCGACCTGCCGCTGTTCGTCGGCCGCTCGATCCGCACCGAAGGCGCGCATTTCCGCCTCGACGGGCGCTGGCTGGAGGTTCCGAAGACCGCCTCGCCGCAGGACGACGTCGAGGCCCTCACCCGCACCATCAACGCCGTCTTCGAGGAGTGGATCCGCGAGCATCCGGCGCAGTGGATGTGGGCGCACCGTAAATGGTTGTGAAACGGCGAGTTTCTTGTATCGGGGGGTTGGGAAAACTCATCCCTTTGGACTATATGTCGGAGACCTGCCCGCGTCCCCAGTCGGTGGAGCTCCGATGTCTCTGCATCATGCCCGTGTTCTCGTGATCGGTTCCGGTCCCGCCGGTTACACCGCCGCCATCTATGCGGCCCGCGCAATGCTCGAACCGGTGTTGATCGACGGCATTCAAATCGGCGGCCAGCTCACCGTGACCACCGAGGTGGAGAACTATCCGGGCTTCGCCGAACCGATCCAGGGCCCCTGGCTGGTCGAGCAGATGCGGGCGCAGGCCGAGCACTGCGGCACCAAATTCGTCACCGACACGGTGGTGAAGACCGACCTCTCCGCCCGCCCCTTCCGCCTCGAGCTCGACGGCGGCGACACCTGGACCTGCGACGCCCTGATCGTGGCGACCGGCGCCCAGGCGAAGTGGCTGGGTCTGCCGACGGAGGAGAAGTTCCGCGGCTTCGGCGTCTCCGCCTGCGCCACCTGTGACGGCTTCTTCTATCGCGGCAAGGAGGTCGTGGTGGTCGGCGGCGGCAACACCGCGGTCGAGGAGGCGCTCTACCTCACCAACCACGCCTCCAAGGTGACGGTGATCCACCGCCGCGACGCCTTCCGCGCCGAGAAGATCCTGCAACAGCGCCTGTTCGAGAACCCGAAGATCGAGGTGATCTGGAACGCCGCGCCGATCGAGGTGCTGGGCTCCGGCGGCGTCCCGCCGTCGGTGACCGGGGTACGCATCCGCGACACCGTCACCGGCGCCACCCGCGACGTCGCTTGCGACGGTTTCTTCGTCGCCATCGGCCACTCGCCGGCGGTGGAGGTCTTCGACGGCCAACTGAAACTCAAACCGTCGGGCTACCTGTGGGTCGAGCCCGGCACGGCGCGAACGTCGATCTCCGGCGTCTTCGCCGCCGGCGACGTCTGCGACGACGTCTACCGACAGGCCGTCACCGCCGCCGGCATGGGCTGCATGGCGGCACTCGAAGCCGAAAAGTATCTCGCCGGTCACGGCGCCTGAGCGCGACCGTCGCGCCCTCGACCGAGGCGAGGGCGCGCGGGATCCGCGATCGGGACATTCTCTTGGGGGGAACGTTCCCATGGATTGGGACAAGCTGAGGATCTTCCACGCCGCCGCCGACGCCGGGTCGTTCACCCACGCCGGTGAATTCCTGGAAATGAGCCAGTCGGCGGTCAGCCGTCAGGTCTCCGCGCTCGAGCAGGATCTCGGCGTGCCGCTGTTTCATCGCCACGCCCGTGGCCTGATCCTGACCGAGCAGGGCGAACTCTTGTTCCGCACCGCCCGCGAGGTGATGCTGAAGCTGGAGCAGGCGCGCTCACGGCTGGTCGAGACCCGCGAGAAGCCGACCGGCGCGCTGCGGGTGACCACCACCGTCGGCCTCGGCACCTCGTGGCTGACCTCGCGCATCCACGAGTTCGTCGATCTCTACCCGGAGGTGGAGCTCGAGCTGATCCTCGACGATCAGGAACTCGACCTCGCCATGCGCGAGGCCGACGTCGCGCTGCGCGTCCGCCAGCCGGTGCAGCCGGATCTGATCCAGCGCAAGCTGTTCTCGATCCACTACCACCTCTACGCCTCGTCGACCTACCTCAAGCGTCACGGCAGCCCCGAGACCATCGAGGAACTCGACAACCACCGCATCATCACCTTCGGCTCGTCGGCCCCGGTCTATCTGCGCGACATGAACTGGCTGGAGACCGCCGGTCGGCCGCTCAACGCGCCGCGCCGGCCGTGCCTGAAGATCAACTCGGTGCTGGCGATCAAGCGCGCGGTGCAGCGCGGCGTCGGCGTCGCGCTGCTGCCCGATTATCTGATCGACGGCAACTCCGACATCGTCCAGCTGATCCCGGAAGCCGACGTGCCGGCTTTCGACTGCTTCTTCGTCTACCCCGAGGAGATGCGCAACACCGCCCGCGTCAAGGTGTTCCGCGACTTCCTTATCTCCAAGGCGGAGCGCTGGACCTACTGAGGCGAACGGCTCCTCACATGAAGAGCCGTTCCTTCTCCAGTCCCTTGTAGAGCCCGGCGACCTCGGCCTCGTAGCCGTTGTAGAGCCGGGTCGGGATCATGTTCTCGGTGCCGATGCGCCGCTCGCTCGCCTGGCTCCAGCGCGGATGGGCGACCTTCGGATTGACGTTGGCCCAGAAGCCGTATTCGTCCGGCCCCAGCGCCTCCCAGAAGGTCGTCGGGCGCTTTGCCGTGAAGGTGAAGCGGACGATCGACTTCGCCGACTTGAACCCGTATTTCCACGGCACCGCGAGACGGATCGGCGCGCCGTTCTGGGTCGGCATCGGCTTGCCGTAGACGCCGACGGCGAGAAAGGCGAGTTCGTTGGTCGCTTCCGCCAACGTCAGCGCCTCGACGTAGGGCCAGGGATACTGCGGCGCGCTCTGATAGGGCGCCACCGACGGATCCATGAAGCTCTGCATCACGACGTATTTCGCCTCCGCCTTGGGGCCGGCGAGCTTGACCAGATCGGCGAGCGGGAAGCCGGTCCACGGCACCACCATCGACCACGCCTCGACGCAACGGTGGCGATAGACCCGCTCCTCGAGCATCACCTTCTTCAGGAGATCGTCGACGTCGAGGGTCGCGGGCGTGTCGACCAGCCCGTCGAGGGTGATCGTCCACGGCGCCGTCTTCAGCTTCTTCGAAGCCGCCTGGATGCCCTTGGAGAAGCCGAATTCGTAGAAGTTGTTGTAACCGGTGGCGGCGTTCTCGGCGGTGAGCGTGTCGCCGACGAAGGCCGTGTTCGCCTTGGCCGGCAGCAATCCGTCGATCTCCGCCGCCCGCGCCGGCGCCGCCCGTCCGAAGAGCCCGGCGGCGAGCGCGCCGGCTCCGAAGCCGAGCAGCTTGCGCCGTTCGAGGAACAGCGCCTCCGGCGTCGCCTCCGCTTCCCGCAACTCCCAGGATCGCCGTCCGAACCGCATGCCCGTCTCCTCCGTCGGGGGTGTCTCTCCCACCCTACGGAAGCTGGAGCGGATTCGTTTCACGGAAAGAGATCACGCCCGATCGAATGCGCGTGAACGGGCTCACCGCCCCGCCTCGGCGACGATCGCCGCGACCACCCGGCCGAAGGCGTCGTCGAAACCGGCGACCACGCCGCGCGCGCCGTCGCCCTCGACCGCCGCCTCGGCGCGATGCTCATGCGTCGACAACACCCGGCCGCTGCGGTCGTCCATGGTCTTGACCGCCAGCACCACCTCGACCCGCCGCTCGGCGGAGAGATAATCGAAGGCGCGGATCTCGACCACCAGCTGGCGATCGATCGCCAGCCCCTGCCCCGGCCGTCCGGCGGCGCGGAACCGTCCGGACCGCTCCAGCGCGGTGACGAGGCGCGACTGCACGAGGCGCGGCAATCGGTCCGACCACTGCGCCCCGGCGTAATAGGCGATCTCGTCGGCGCGTGGCCGCACCAACAACCGATCGCCGTCGTAGGCGCGATCGACCACCGGTTCGGGCACCAGAACCTGCAGCATCCGCGTCCGCGACGCCGGCGCGGCGATATCCGGCACGGTCAGATCGAAGGTGTCGATGCTCGCCGGCCCCGCCACCACCGAGCAGCCGGAGAGCAGTCCGACGACGCAGACGACCGCGAGCCGTCGCGCTGCGCGCGCCCCCGCCCCTCTCGTCTCGCCGTCGCGTCCCACCGTCATCGCCGATTCCCCGAATATTCCGGCACGTTGCCGCCCTGGCCGCCGAAGATCAACCGCTTCGGGTCGCGATCGAGATTTCCGACCGCCCGGTCGATGGTGGAGACGGCGCGACGGCCGTCGGCGATGAAGTCGCGCAGATCGCGCAGGCCCGCCCCGAGATCGCCGGACTTCGATTGAAAAGCGACCGCCGTCTCGCGGATCGCCCGCGCCGCGTCCTTGGCCTCGCTCAGGAAGTCGCTCGCCTTGACCGCCAGCCCCTTGCCCTCGTCGGAGCCGGCGAGGCCGTCGAGCTTGGCGAGGATGCCGTCGACCCGCTTGGAGGCCTCGTCGAGCCGCCCCATCGTGGCGTCGGCGTGATCGACGATCGAGGCGACCTTGACCTTGTCGACCGACACGACGAGATCGTCGACGTGGCCGACCAGCGTCTCCGCTTTGGCCGAGATCTTCGCCAGGACGTCCGCCGCCTTGCCGACCGAGCCCATGAAGTCGCGCACCCCGTCCTTGTTCTCGGCGAGCACGTTGGAGAAGGCCTCGACGTTGCGGGTGGTCGTCTCCACCGATTTGGCGTTGTCCTTGACCAACTGATCGATGGTGGCGACCGCCCCGTCGACCCGCGCCAACACCCGCTGCGCCCCCTCCATGATGTCCTGGACGGTGGAGCGCTCGGCCAGCATGACGCGGTCGTTCTCCGGCGTCTCGAGCAGGTTGCGCGCCTGCGCCGAACCGCCCCAGATCTGCACGAACGAGGCGCCGGTCAGGCCCTGATAGCCGAGCGAGACGTGGCTGTCGGCCTTCAGTGGCGTCGCCGGATCGACGGTGATTCGCGCCACCACTCGCTCCGGATCGGCGGGCGAAAACGACAGCTTCGCCACCTCGCCGACCTTGATTCCGTTGAAGGTGACGTTGGCGCCGGTGACCAGCCCCGACACCGAGCCCGGGAAAACCACCGTGACGAAGGCCCGCCCGGCCGAATCCGAGCCCTTCAGCAGCCAGAACGCCGAGCCGAAGCCCGCCGCGATCAGCGCCAGCATGAACAGCCCGACGGTGACGAGATTGGCTCGGGTCTCCATCGCTCCTCCTCACCCGCGCGCCGCGTCGACGAGCCCGCGCGCTCTCGCCCCGCGGAAATAGGCCTTCACCCAAGGATCGTCGAATTCCAGCATGGTGGCGAGCGGTCCCTCCACCAACACCCGGCGATTCCCCAGAACCGCTATTCGGTCGCACACCGACCGCAGACTGTCGAGGTCGTGCGTCACCATGAACACGGTGAGGCCGAGCGTGTCGCGCAGTTTGGCGATGAGATCGTCGAAGTCGCCGGCCCCGATCGGGTCGAGTCCGGAGGTCGGCTCGTCGAGGAACACGATCGCCGGATCGAGCGCCAGGGCGCGGGCGAGCGAGGCGCGCTTGATCATGCCGCCGGAGAGTTCGGAGGGGTATTTGCGCCCGGCGTCGGCCGGCAGTCCGACCATTGCGATCTTCAGCCGCGCCAGATCGTCCATCAGCCCCTGCGACAACTCCAGATGCTCGCGCATCGGCACCTGGATGTTCTCCTCGACCGTCAGCGAGGAGAACAGCGCGCCGTGCTGGAACAGCACGCCCCAGCAGCGCTCGATGCCGGTGCGGGTCGCCTGATCGATCCGGTCGAGGTCGTGGCCGAACACCTCGATGGTGCCGCCGCGGCGCGGGTTGAGCCCGAGGATGGTGCGCATCAGCACCGACTTGCCGGTGCCCGAGCCGCCGACGAAGCCGAGGATCTCGCCGCGCTTCACGTCGAGATCGAGGCCGTCGAGGATCAGCTTGTCGCCGAACCCCACCGTCACCCCGCGACAACGGATCAACGGTTCGTCCAGAGCGACGTCGTCGACGCACACGCTCATCTCACACCCCCGCCGCCGCGTAGAACATGGCGAAGATGCCGTCGACGACGATCACCATGAAGATCGACTTCACCACCGCCATGGTGGTGCGCCGGCCGAGCGATTCGGCGCTGCCCTCCACCGACAGCCCCTCCATGCAGGCGATCAGCGCGATGATCAACGCCATGAACGGCGCCTTGCAGACGCCGACCAGGAAGGTCCGCATCTCCACCGCCGCATGCAGCCGGTAGAGGAAGGTGGCGGTCGGAATGTCCGCGTAGATGTTGCAGACGATCGCCGCCCCGAGGATCGAGGCGATGTCGGAGAGGAAGGTGAGGATCGGCAAGGCCAGCATCAGCGCCGCCAGACGCGGCACCACCAGGATCTCGATCGGATCGAGCCCGGTCACCTTGAGCGCGTCGACCTCCTCGCGCATCCGCATCGAGCCGAGCTCGGCGGTGAAGGCACTGCCGGAGCGGCCCGCCACCATCACCGCCGTCAGGATCACCGCGATCTCGCGCAGGGTGAGCACGCCGACCATGTCGACGACGTAGATGTCGGCGCCGAAGCGGCGGAAATAGAAGGCGCCCTGCTGGGCGATGATGCAGCCGATCAGGAAGCTCATCAGCACGATGATCGGCACCGCGTCGAGCGCCGTGCGCTGCAGCTGATGCACGAACGGCACGAAGCGCAGCCGCGAGGGGCGACGGATCGCCTGCAACATCACCGTCGTCGCGCCGCCGAGCAAGGTCAGCACCGACATCGCCTCCGCCGCCAGCCCGGTGCCCCAGCGGCCGAGGTCGACCAGGAAGCCGATCACCGGGCCGGGGCCGAGGGTCGGCGCCGCCGGCGGACGGTCGGCCCGCTCCACCTCCTCGAACAGGGTCCGGCGGGTTTCGTCGAGCCCGACGACCCGCCGCCGCTCGTCCGGAAGCGGCCCCACCATGCGGTGAAGCAGCAGCGCGCCGGCGGTGTCGACCCGCCCGACGCCGCCGAGATCGACGACGATCGTCTCCGCCGTCGCCGCCACGGCGTCGACGGCGCGACGAAACGCCGCGAAGCTCTGTTCGATCGGACCGACGGTGCGGATCGTCCAATCGCCGGACAGCCGCACCGAGGCGACGCCGGCCGCTTCCTCCAGCAGGAACGACGGCGTCGAAGGGGTCCAAGGCTGCGCGCCCGCGCTCGCTCTCATCGCGTCTCCCGGCGAAGGGACCGGCTCGCCCGATCCTCGACTGCGGCGATCGCCGCCCTCCTCGGCGTCGCGCGCATGGCGAGACCTCGAAGGACGGCTTGTCGGCCGGCGGCGCGGCCACGTATGAATCGGTCGAGAGTTTGCCGTCCCTCGCCCCCCCTCCGCAAGGCCGCATCGTCGCTCCGCGACGACCGGCCTCGCCCGGGATCGGGCCCCGAGGTTCAGGAGGTCGTCCACATGGAAATCGCGCGTCCCTATCTCCTCTTCCTCGGCGACGTCCCCGACGCGCTGGCCGCCAAGACGGCGCTGGGCATCGTCGACTGGCGCCCCGAGTGGTGTCTCGGCCAGTTGCGCCTGCCCGGCTGCGCGGCGGACGCGAAGATTCCCGACATGACGGTGGCGCAAGCCGCCGCGGCCGGCGTCAAGACCATGGTGGTCGGCGTCGTCAACGCCGGCGGCGTGCTGCCCGAGCATTGGATCGAAACCATCGTCGCCGCCCTCGACGCCGGCCTCGACGTCGCCACCGGCCTGCACGTCCGCCTCGCCTCGATCCCGGCGATCGCCGAGGCCGCCGCCCGCAACGGCCGCGCCCTGCACGACGTCCGTCACACCTCCGAGCGTTTCCCGACCGGCAAGGGCACCAAGCGCCCCGGCCTGCGCCTGCTCGCCGTCGGCACCGACTGTTCGGTCGGCAAGAAGTACACCGCCCTCGCCCTCGAGAAGGAGATGCGGGCGCGCGGCCTCGACGCCGACTTCCGTGCCACCGGCCAGACCGGCGTCTTCATCTCCGGTCGCGGCGTGGCGATCGACGCGGTCGTCGCCGACTTCATCTCCGGCGCGGTGGAATGGCTGTCGCCCGCCGCCGCCCCGACCCACTGGGACGTGATCGAAGGCCAGGGCTCGCTGTTCCATCCGAGCTTCGCCGGCGTCTCGCTCGGCCTGCTGCACGGCGCCCAGGCCGACGCCTTCGTCGTCTGCCACGAGCCGACCCGCACCAAGATGCGCGGCGTCCAGCACGCCCTGCCGACCATCCGCCAGGTGATCGAGATGACCGTCGCCTGCGGTCGCCTGACCAACCCGGCGATCCGCCCGATCGGCATCGCGATCAACACCGCCGCCCTCGACGAGGCCGAGGCGCTCCGCGTCTGCGAGGAGGCCGCCGCCTTCCACGATCTGCCGGCGACCGACCCGATTCGCTTCGGCGTCGCCCCGATCGTCGATCGCCTCCTCACCGCCTTCCCGAAAGGCTGATCCCATGCCCCTCGCCCTCACGGTCGCCGTCGAGCGTTTCCCCATCGCCGGGTCCTTCACCATCTCCCGCGGCAGCCGCACCGAGGCGGTCGTGGTGACGGCGACGGTCGGCGACGGCAAGGTGGTCGGCCGGGGCGAGTGCGTGCCCTACGCCCGCTACGGCGAGACCGTCGAGGGCGTCGTCGCCGAGATCGAGGGCGTCGCCCCCGATCTCGCCCGTCCGGGTTTCGACCGCGCCCGCCTCGCCGAGCGACTGCCGGCCGGTGCCGCCCGCAACGCCCTCGACTGCGCCCTGTGGGACTTCGAGGCCAAGCGCAGCGGCATCCCCGCCCGCATCGCCGCCGGGCTCGACGAGCCGATCCCGCTCGTCACCGCCTACACCCTCAGCCTCGGCACGCCGGAGAGCATGCTCGCCGCCGCCCGCGCCGCCGCCGATCGTCCGCTGCTCAAGGTCAAGCTCGGCGGCGAGGGCGACGTCGAGCGCATCGCCGCGGTGCGTGAAGGCGCCCACGACGCCCGCCTGATCGTCGACGCCAACGAGGCCTGGCGCGAGGCGACGCTTCGCTCCAATCTCGCCGCCTGCGTCGAGGCCGGCGTCGAGCTGATCGAACAGCCGCTGCCGTCCGACGACGACGACGCCCTGATCGGCCTTTCGAGCCCGATCCCGATCTGCGCCGACGAGAGCCTGCACACCTGTGCCGATCTCGAGGGCCTCGCCGACCGCTACGGCGCGATCAACGTCAAGCTCGACAAGACCGGCGGCCTCACCGAAGCGCTGCGTCTGGTGCGCGCCGCCCGCCGGCTGCGTCTCAGGGTGATGGTCGGCTGCATGGTCGGCAGCTCGCTCGCCATGGCCCCGGCCGTGCTGCTCGCCCGCGAAGCCGACTTCGTCGACCTCGACGGGCCGCTGCTGCTCGCCCGCGACCGCAACCCCGGCCTCGTCTACGACGGCTCGACCGTCTTCCCGCCGACCCCGGCGCTCTGGGGGTGAATCGAGGTGGCGATCGTCAGGATCGTCCCGCCGACCGCCGCCAGCACCGCCATCGCCGCGAACCCGCCGCCGCCGTAGCGGGTGTAGAGCGGCCCCGAGGCGATGGTCGCCAGCGCCATCGCCAAGCCGTTGAGCGACACCATCATCCCCTGCGCCGTCGCCGCCCGCCGATCGTCGACCGACCGGCCGATCACCGCCATGGTGCCGAGATGCGCCGCCGCGAAGGTGGTGGCGTGCAGGAGCTGTAGCCCGGCCCACACCAAGAGATCGTAGCCGAGCAGCGGGAACAGGCTCCACCGGATCACCCCGCCGATGCCGCCGAGCATCACCAGCCCGCGCGCCCCGAGCCGCGGCAGGACGTGACCGGAGAAGGTGAAGAGCGCGATCTCGCCGCTCACCCCCATCGCCCACAGGATGCCGATCTCGTCGCCGGAAAAGCCGAGCGACGCCCAGTACAAGCTGGAGAAACCGTAGAGCATGGCGTGGCTCGCCTGCATCACCCCCGCGCCGATCAGCACCGCCATCAGCCGGCGGTCCGCCGCCACCGCCCGCATGCCGGCGAGCATCCCCTCGCGCCGCCGCCCCACCGCCTCGGGGCGATCGCGCGGCAACGCGAAGGCGACCACGAACTGCGCCGCGAAGCCGAGCGTCATGAAACCCCAGATGCCGTATTCGCCCCACAGCGCCACCACCCGGCCGGCAAGCAGATTGCCGACCACGAAGGCGGCCGAGCCCCACACCCGCATCCGCCCGTAGACCGCCTCGCCGCGTCGGACCGCGCCGGTGGCGAGCGCGTCGGTGACCGGCAGGATGCCGTTCCACGCCGCCGCCATGGCCGCGGTGACCACCAGCAGGCTCCAGAAGTCGCGCGCCGGCCCGAGCGCCACACAGGCGAGGAGCGCGACGCCGGCGTAGAGCACGATCGCCCGTCGCCGATCTCCGAGCCGGTCGGCGAAGGAGCCGAGCCACGACGCCATCGTCAGTCGGAGCACGATCGGCACGGTGGTGATCACCGCGATCGCCGCCGCGTCCTGTCCGCGTGCCGAAAGCAGCACCGGGTAGAACGGAATCTGCACGCCGAACGGAATGAAGGAGGCGGCGAAGAAGGCCGAAATTCGCAGCGGAGTGGAAGACCTGGGCATCACGATTGCTCTGATTTTCACGAACTCATAAACTTCTCGGAAGAGATTCGCAGTGCAGGATCGCGCGATCCACGCTCACCGCGGTCTCCTTTCGGCGCGATCGACGCCGCTTCGAGGACGAGCCTCCCCCATGACGACGCCCGTGCCGGTCACTCCTCTCGCCATCGAAGACTACGACGCGATCGAGGCCGCGGTCATGGAGACCCAGCGCGGCCGCTGGTTCCTGACCGAATACGCCCGGCGCAACCGCAACTGCGACACCGACTCGGTGCTGACCGGGATCGAGCGCATCGAGCGCACCCTGCGCCGCGAGCGCGCCGCCCCCGACATCGACCGCATTCGTCTCGACCTCGCCGACATGGCCGAGGCGATCTCTCGCACCAAGCAGGAGATCGCCCAGATGAAGCTCGAGGCCGAGCACGGCGGCCGGTTCGCCGAGGCGAGCCAGGAACTCGACGCCATCGTCGAGCAGACCGAGACCGCCACCAACGAGATCCTGCTCGCCGCCGAGGGCATTCAGGAAGTCGCCTGGACCCTGCGCGAGGCCGGCGCCGTCGAGGATCTCTGCGAGAAGCTCGACGCTCACGCCACCGACGTCTACACCGCCTGCTCCTTCCAGGATCTGACCGGCCAGCGCACCCGCAAGGTCGTCACCGTCCTGCGGTATCTCGAGAGCCGCATCAATGCGATGATCGACATCTGGGGTATGCACGCGGAGGACGACGCCGTGCCGCCCGCCGTCGACGTCCCCTTCGATCCGATGGACGTGCGCCCCGATTCCCACCTGCTCAACGGCCCCGCCCTGCAGGGTCGCGGCGTCGATCAGAGCCAGGTCGACGAGCTGATGTGGGCCGACGTCGCGCCGATCCCCACCGACGTCGAGGACGGCGCCTTCTCCGGCGAGACCATCGAGGTCGAACCGATCACCGTGGACGTCGAAC
>JAAYVT010000148.1 GCA_012517025.1 Phyllobacteriaceae bacterium
CGTCGGCGAGGGGGCGGCGGCGTCGGGGCCGGCGGTCGGCTCGTTGGGTTCGGACGTCATGACACCTCGCGACTCGAAGGACCGAATCGGACACCGCTTCGGCCGGCGAGACGGCCACGGGATCGTGGCGAAACCACGCCTCCCACCGTCTCCGGGGATCGAGCGGCCGGTCCGATCGGTCGCCCCGAGCGAATCACGGCGTTCCCCGGCGAGACGGCGCATCCGACCCCGCGTCGAGCACGGGATCAAGCGTCTTTCGCCGGAGGGCGCGGGCGGCGGGAACAGCCCGCCGATCAGTCCACCTTGCGGAAGATCACGGTGGCGTTGGTGCCGCCGAAGCCGAACGAGTTCGACAGGGCGACGTCGATCTTCTTCGGCTTGGCGACGTGCGGGACCAGATCGATCGCCGTCTCGACCGAGGGCTCGTCGAGATTGATGGTCGGCGGGCAGATCTGATCGCGGATCGCCAGGACCGAGAAGATCGCCTCGATGGCGCCGGCGGCGCCGAGCAGATGACCGGTCATCGACTTGGTCGACGACATCGACACCTGGGCCGCGTGGTTGCCGAGCAGCCGCTCCACCGCCCCGAGCTCGATGCCGTCGGCCATGGTCGAGGTGCCGTGGGCGTTGATGTAGTCGATGTCGGCGGGCGAGATGCCGGCCCGCTTGATCGCCGCCTCCATGCAGCGATAGGCGCCGTCGCCGTCCTCGGAGGGAGCGGTGATGTGGTAGGCGTCGCCGGAGAGGCCGTAGCCGATCACCTCGGCGTAGATCTTGGCGCCGCGCGCCACCGCGTGCTCGTACTCCTCGAGCACGACGATGCCCGAGCCCTCGCCCATGACGAAGCCGTCGCGGTTTTTGTCGTAGGGACGGGAGGCGCGGGTCGGATCGTCGTTGAACGACGTGGCGAGCGCCAGGCAGGCGGCGAAGCCGGCGAGCGACAGGCGGTTGACCGCGCTCTCGGCGCCGCCGGCGACCATCACCTCGGCGTCGCCGAAGGCGATCAGCCGGGCGGCGTCGCCGATGGCGTGGGTGCCGGTCGAGCAGGCGGTGACGACGGCGTGATTCGGCCCCTTGAGGCCGTGCGCGATCGAGACGTAGCCGCCGGCGAGATTGATCAGACAGCCGGGGATGAAGAAGGGCGAAATGCGGCGGGGGCCACGCTCCTTGAGCGTGATCGAGGCTTCGTAGATGCCGCCGAGGCCGCCGATGCCCGAACCGATCATCACGCCGGTGGAGCACTGATCCTCACGGCTCTCAGGATGCCAATTCGCATCGTCGAGCGCCTGCTTGGCGGCGGCCATCGCGAAGACGATGAACTCGTCGACCTTGCGCTGTTCCTTGGGATCCATCCACTGGTCGGGATCGTAGGTGCCCTCGGTGCCGTCGCCGCGCGGAATGCGGCAGGCGATCTTGGCGGCGATGTCGGAGACCTCGAAATCGGTGATGCGGACGGCGCCGCTCTTCCCCGCCAGGATGTTCGACCAGGTCGCCTCGACACCGCAGCCGAGCGGCGTGACCATTCCCAGTCCCGTGACGACCACACGACGCATCGTGAACCCTCGTTCTCTGCCCACCCGAATCTCGGCGACGTCTCGCCCGGAGCGCGGCGCTCCGGAAATCCGCGTGCCCCGCGACCGAAGCCTCTCGGGGGCGGGACGGACGAGGATCGTCCCTCTGGGGCGGTTCGATCCGCCGTTCGGCGCGACGGCGACGGCCGACGGCGCGACGGAACGGATCACCCGACACATGCACGCCGGCCACGAGGGGCCGGCGCGCGTCTTTTCGACCGAAGTCTCGGGCGGGCCGATCGCGACGCGAGGCCCGCCGAACCGACCTCAGGCGGTCACGTTCTTCTCGAGGAACTTCACCGCGTCGCCGACGGTCAGGATCGTCTCGGCGGCGTCGTCCGGAATCTCGACGCCGAATTCTTCTTCGAACGCCATGACCAGCTCGACCACGTCCAGCGAATCGGAGCCGAGGTCGTCGATGAAGCTCGCGTTCTCGGTCACCTTGTCGGCGTCGACGCCGAGGTGCTCGATCACGATCTTCTTCACGCGTTCAGCGATGTCGCTCATGTTCTTTTCTTCCCAGAAGAGGATAAACCGACCCCGAACCACCGACGTCGCCGTCGGCGCCCCGATACGAAACTTCTCCGGCGGTTCGGCCGCTTGCCGGCCGCCGATTCCGGTCCGAAGACGCGGAGCCCCGCTCCGCCTTCCCCGAACCCGTCCTCCGCTCCCGCCCGGCGCGTTGCGCGCGGACCGACGCGAGTACGGAAATACGACGATCTCGCCCCCCGGCCGAACTCGCGGGGACGATCCCACGACGCTCGCGATCGTCGGGCGGCCCGAGCCCACGAGGCACCGCTGGCGGTTTCGTCCTCGTCGTCCCGGTCGCCGACCCCGCTTCTTCAGGCGGGACCGGCGTGGTTGCTAGCACACTTTCCCGGCCTTGACCAGTCGCCGGAGCGATGCGGAAAACGCGCGGAAAACCCCGTATTCTCGGGCTTTTTTCCCAATCAGATCATGGCCATGCCGCCGTTGACGTGGAGTGTCTGTCCGGTCACGTAGGCAGCTTCGTCGCTGGCGAGGTACACGACCGCGGCGGCGATTTCGGCCGGCGTGCCGAGGCGGCCGGCGGGAACAGCGGCGAGGATGCCCTCCTTCTGCTTGTC
>JAAYVT010000149.1 GCA_012517025.1 Phyllobacteriaceae bacterium
ATCCTCTTGAACGCCGCCGACCGTGATCGGCTCGAACAGATCGTCGCTGACCGCAACCGCCCGCTCAAGCACGTCCTGCGCGCCAGGATCGTGCTCCTCTCCGGCGATCGTCTGCCGGTGCTCGAGGTGGCGCGCCGCGCCGGCGTCAGCCGACCTGCCGTCTGGCGATGGCAACAGCGCTTCGCCGAGGAGGGTGTCGACGGTCTTCTCCGCGACAAGACCCGCAAGCCAGGTACGGCACCGATCGCCGCACCGTCGTCGCACGGATCGTTGCGTTGACCTGCTCCGAACCACCCGGGGCGGTGACCCACTGGACCGGCCGCGCGATGGCCAAGGCCTTCGACGTCTCGCTCCGAACCGTCCAGCGCATCTGGGACACCCATCGCCTTCAGCCCCACCGCCTGCGAACCTTCAAGAGATCGAACGACCCCGCCTTCGCCGCCAAGGTCGAGGACATCGTCGGCCTCTATATGGACCCGCCGGCTCATGCCGTCGTCGTCTCGATCGACGAGAAGAGCCAGATCCAGGCCCTCGACCGCACCCAGCCCGGCCTGCCGTTGAAGCCGGGCAAGTACGGGACCATGACCCACGACTACAAGCGTAACGGCACGACCACCCTGTTCGCCGCCCTCGACGTGCTCCACGGCACCGTCGTCGGACGCTGCATGCCGAAGCACCGGCACCAGGAGTTCATCAAGTTCCTCAACGCCGTCGAACGCGCCGTGCCGGCCGGCAAGATCGTCCACGCCGTCCTCGACAACTACGCCACTCACAAGCACCCGAAGGTGCTCGCTTGGCTCGCCGATCATCCGCGCTGGGTATTCCATTTCACCCCGACCTCGGGCTCCTGGCTCAACGCAATCGAGAACTTCTTCTCGGCCCTCACCCGAAGAGCCATCCGGCGCGGCGTCTTCACCTCCGTCGCCGATCTCGAGGACACCATCCGCGCCTACATCCGAAAACAGAACGCCGATCCCAAGCCCTTCGTCTGGACAAAGCCGGCCGAGACCATCCTCGCCAAACTCAGGCGGCTGCCTGTACCATCCGACTGAGTCATTGCACTAGCGCGAAGTTCGCCTCCGCCCCCTCGCTCGCCGGCATTCTCCGCCGTCGACGGGACATGAAGGAACCTCCTTCGTCGTCCCGGTGCTCCGGCGAGGCGGTCGCCTCTCGGAAGAATCCGGCGGCGGACACTCCGCTCATGAACCATGCCGACCGGTAAGGGTTCAAGGCAACGCATTACTATTCTTCTATCGTACGGGGTCGAAGATTTCCATCGCACCGACCGCCGGCGCCGGGAGCGGGACGACCGCGGAGCCACTTCTCTGCAGATCCGCCTCACCGCAATTGCCTACAATATGAAAAGGACCCTGAGCATCCTTGCAGCGGCCGCGTGAAGGACGTTCGAGAAGACGCCCACCTCTGGCGTCGGAGATCAGCAGAGGGCCGGCATCCGCAGCGGCAACGCGGTCGAAAGTAAATTCAACGCGTCAAATCAACACGATGAGCCGACCGCGCACAGGTCTCATCAGGCGAAGATCGAGGGCATTTCGTCGGTGAGCTTGCGAATCGACTTCAGCACCTCGCGGAGGTGATGGCGCATGCCCGCCTCGGCGCGATCGGGATCGCGAGCCTCGACGGCGTCGAAGACGGCGGCGTGTTGCGTCGTCAGAAGCAGCATGTGGGCGCGATCGGGCAGGCTGAGAAACCGCACCCGATCCATCTGTCCCTTCACCGAATGGATCAGCCGCCAAGCGCGCGGCATCGAGACGCCGTCGCTGATGGCGCGATGAAACGCCTCGTCGAGTTGCAGATAGTCGACCGAACGTCCGGCCGTCGCCGCCTCGTGCTGACGTTCGAGCAGCTTCGTCATTTCCGCCAAGAGCTTCGGCGAGGGGGCCTCGGCGGCGCGCCGCACCACCGCCGCCTCCAGCGCCTCGCGCAGGAACTGCGCCTCGAGCACGTCGGCGGTGAGGATCGGCGAGACGAAGGTGCCGCGCTGCGGCAGGACCTCGACCAAGTCCTCGTCGGCCAGACGAATCAGCGCCTCGCGCACCGGCGTGCGGCTGACGCCGAGGCGGACCGCGAGCTCCTTCTCGCTCAAGGCCTCGTTCGGCTCGAGGGCGAGCGACAGGATCATCCGTTTGAGGACCGCGTAGACCTGGACGCCGATCGGAAGCTTGGGGTCGATCTCGAAGCCGGCGTTGACATCGATGGGCAAGGCGTCACCTCCGCAACGGCTCGACCATGTCACATCCCGGTCGAGGTGTTCCAGGCCTGCGATCGGATCGGCGACGTCGCTGCGGCGATGCGCCGTCACGCCAGCCGTCCGGAGCGGAAGGCCTCGATGGTCTTCATCACCCCGCGCAGTTCGGCGAGCCCCTTCAGCCGTCCGACGAAGGAATAGCCGGGATTGCTCCGCTTGCCGACGTCGTCGCCCATCAGGTGCCCGTGGTCGGGACGGAACGGGATCTCGGCGTCGATGCGTCCTTCGGCGCGGCGGCGATCCTCCTCGGCCATCAGTGTCGCCGCGACGCCGATCAGGTCGGTGTCGCCGCCGAGGTGGTCGGCCTCGTAGAACGAGCCGTCGGGCTCGTGGGTGGTGTTGCGCAGATGGGCGAAATGGATGCGCGGCGCGAATTCCTTCGCCATCGCGACGAGATCGTTGTTCGGGTTGGAGCCGAAGGACCCGGTGCACAGCGTGAGCCCGCACGCCGTCTCCGGCACCGCCTCGAACAGCGCCCGCACGTCCGCCGCCCCCGACATCACCCGCGGCAACCCGAAGATCGGGAACGAAGGATCGTCGGCGTGGATGCACAGGAGCGCGCCTTCCTCCTCGGCGACCGGCGTCACCTCGCGCAGGAAGGCGATCAGATTGGCGCGCAGCGTCTCGACGTCGATCTTCGAATAGATCTCCAGCATGTCGCGGAAGCTGTCGCGCGTATAGGCGAAGTCGCGCGCCGGCAACCAGTCGATCAAGACGCGCTCGAGCTCGGCGATCTCCGCTTCGCTCTTGGTGGCCAGCCGCGTCCGCGCCGCTTCGATCACCTCCGGCGCATAGTCCGCCTCGGCGTTCCGCCGCTTCAGGACGAAGAGATCGTAGGCGGCGAAGTCGATCTTGTCGTAGCGCAGCGCGAAGGCGCCGTTGGGCAGTCGATAGGCGAGGTTGGTCCGACTCCAGTCGGTGATCACCATGAAGTTGTAGCAGACCGTCTTGATCCCGGCCCGCGCCACGTTGCGCAGCGACTGCTTGAAGTTCTCGATCTTCTGGACGTAGTCGCCGGTGCGGGTCTTGATCTCCTCGCCGACGCCGATGCTCTCGACGACCGCCCAAGTGAGCCCCGCCGCTTCGATCTCGGCCTTGCGCTCGGCGATCGCCTCGGGCGTCCACACCTGACCCTGGTTCATGTGGTGGAGCGCGGTGACGATGCCGGTGGCGCCGGCCTGACGGGCCTGCGCGAGGGTGACGGGATCGTCGGGACCGAACCAACGCCATGTCTGCTGCATCGTCTTTGCCTCTCGAGGTCGGGCGCGTCGCCCGGAAACGCGACGGAGTCGCCGCGCGGGGGATCTCGCCCTTCGTGTACGCCGCCGGACCGGCCACGACTTCGTCGAGGCCTCTCGCCGGACGCGAGACCCGCCGATGTGTCTCGCCTCGGTGGCGTGGGAGAGCCCCGACGGCGATCGATCGACGCGGTGCGACACCGAACGGCAACGTATCTCAATGTTCCGCTGTTGCCAATGCCATTGTAGACGCCTACCATGGTAGTTGTCGAGGGACGCCCGACAGCGAAGCGGCGCCCGGACGATGGAGGACCCGATGGGATTTTTCACCAGGACCCTGCGTGCGGCCCTGTGCGGCGCCGTGCTCGCGACCCTCGCCGGCGGCACCGCGCTCGCCGCCGACTACACGCTCAACGTCAACACCGCCCTCACCACCTCCGACCCGCTCTACAAGGGTCTCGAGACCTTCAAGGCGCAGGTCGAGGCCCGCTCGCAGGGCCGCGTCGCGGTGCGTCTGTTCCCCGGCTCGCAGCTCGGCAAGGACGAGGACGTGCTCGAGCAGGCCCGCGCCGGCGCCGGCAACGCGGTCGTCGTCGACGGCGGACGTCTCGCCGTCTTCGTCAAGGAATTCGGCATTCTGAGCGGCCCCTATCTCGCCGACGGCTACGACGGCATCCGCAAGGTCGTCACCTCGCCGTTGTTCGACGGCTGGGCCAAGCAGCTCCACGACAAGGCGCAGCTGCAGGTGCTCTCCTTCAACTGGTGGCAGGGCGAGCGTCATCTCCTGACCAACAAGCCGATCGCCACGCCCGCCGATCTGGTCGGCGTGCGCATGCGCACCCCCGGCGCGCCGGTGTGGACCGAGACCGTCCGCGCCATGGGCGCGACCCCGGCGCCGATGGGCTGGGCCGACGTCTATTCGGCGCTGCAGACCAAGGTCATCGACGCGGTCGAGGCGCAGGACCCCGCCGCCTACGGCTCGCGCCTCTACGAGGTCACCAAATACCTGACCAAGACCGGCCACTTCGAGCTGATCACCGGCATCGTCACCTCCGCCGGCTGGTTCGACAAGCTGCCGGCCGACCTCCAGGCGATCCTCAAGGACGAGGCCCTGAAGGCAGGCGACATCGCCTCGCGCGGCACCGAGGCCTCGCTCGGCGACATCGAGAAGAAGATGGCGGCGGCCGGCATGGTCGTCTCGGAAGTCGACAAGAAGCCCTTCGTCGCCGCGACTGCCGGCGTCTACGAGAAGCTCGGCTACACCGAGCTGAAGAAGGAAGTCGACGCCATCCTGGCGAAGTGAAGCGACCCACGATCCGGAGTCTGCGTCATGTCCGACGTCATCGCGCACATCGAATCGATCGTGGGGCGGGTCCTGCTCGCCACGATGGTCGGCCTCGTCTTCATCGCCGGCGTCACCCGCTGGTTCGGCCATCCCCTCGTCTGGTCGATGGACGTGGCGCAACTCCTGTTCGTCTGGGCCGCCTTCCTCGGCGCCGACATGGCCATGCGCAAGCGCGGCCTGATCGCGGTCGATCTGTTCGTCCGCTGGGTCCCGGCGCGCCACCGCGTGTTCATCGACCTCGCGGTCGGCCTCTTCGTCCTCGCCTTCCTGCTGGCGCTGGCCAAGCTCGGCTACGACCTCGTCATGCTCAACCGCGAGCGTGAATTCGGCGACAGCGGCATCAGCTACGCGCTGGTCACCGCGGCCGTGCCGATCGGTTGTCTGCTCTTGGCGACCACCTTGGCCGGACAGTTGTGGGAGACGGCGCGATCGATCGGCCGTCGTCCGCAACTGGTGTTCTCGAACGCTCGGCCGGAAGAAGTCGACGAAGCCCTCGGGGAGGGTCTGTGATGACCTTCGACATGCTCGTGCTGATCGGCCTGTTCTTCGGCCTCCTGGTGCTCGGCGCGCCGGTCGCCTTCGCCATCGGCATTTCCGGCTTTTCCTTCTTCGTCGTCAGCGACGTCATTCCGGCCTCGATCGGGGTGCAGCAGGTCGCCTCTGCCTCGCAGAGCTTCCCGCTTCTGGCGGTGCCGTTCTTCGTGCTCGCCGGTCACATGATGAACAAGACCGGCATCACCAAGCGGCTGATCCGCTGTTCCGAAGCCCTGGTGTCGTGGATGTCGGGCGGCATGGCGCAGGTCTGCATCGTGCTGTCGACCTTGATGGGCGGGGTCTCCGGCTCCGCCGTCGCCGACGCGGCGATGGAGGCGCGCATCCTCGGTCCCGATCTGGTGCGCAACGGCTATTCCAAGGGCTTCACCGCCGCCACCATCGCCGTCGGCTCGTTGATCACCGCCACCATCCCGCCGAGCCTCGGCCTCATCCTCTACGGCTTCGTCGGCAACGTCTCGATCGGACGGCTGTTCCTGGCCGGCGTCATTCCCGGCCTGATGATGATGGTCGGCCTGATGTTCACCGTCTGGGTGGTGTCGCGCAAACGCGGCTATCGCTCGGCGACCGCCCATCGGCCGACTCCGAAGGAGATCGGCGAGGCGGTGTGGGACGCCAAATGGGCGTTGCTCTTCCCCGTCGCGCTGCTCTTCGCCATCCGCTCCGGCCTGTTCACGCCGTCGGAAGTCGGCGCCTTCGCGGTGGTCTACGCCGTCTTCGTCGGCGTGGTCCTGCACCGCGAACTGACCTGGGCCGGCGCGATGGAGGCGCTGCTGCACGGCGTCGTCGACAACGGCTTGATCGTGCTGATCATCATGTTCTCGGGCATGGTCGGCTACGCCATCATCTTCGATCAGGCACCGCAGGCGATCGCCTCCGGCATGCTGAGCCTGACCCAGAACCCGGTCGTCATCCTGTTCCTGATCGTGCTGTTCCTGCTGATCGCCGGCTGCTTCGTCGAGGCGACGGTGCTGGTGCTGCTGCTCACCCCGATCTTCCTGCCGATCGTCCGCTCGCTCGGCATCGACGAGGTCCATTTCGGCATCGTCATGATGACGATGGTGACCTTCGGCGGCATGACCCCGCCGGTCGGCGTCGCCATGTTCACCGTCTGCGGTCTGCTCGACTGCTCGATCGACGAATACGTCCGCGAGGCGTTGCCGCACATCCTCACCATCCTGATCCTCGAGGCGATCCTGATCCTGTTCCCCGCGATCTCGCTGTTCCTGCCCAACCTGCTGATGTGAGCGGCCGGTGCGCGGGGGCTCCCCCGCGGCGGCCGCATCGGACGATGAAGACGAGAGGCGCACTCACCGGGGGCGCCTCTTCTCGTTTCGGCGCCGAACGCCCCGCACGTCCGCCTCGCCGCCGCCGGTGATGTGCCGAAACGCGAGGAGGCCGGAGCGGTTTCCCGCTCCGGCCTCTTCGCATGGGCCGCGGCTCCGGGTGTCAGCGGATGACGCGTGCGCCCTTGCCCTTCATGATCGCCTCGACTTCCTTGACGTTGACCATCGAGGTGTCGCCGGGGGTCGACATGGCGAGCGCGCCGTGCGCGGCGCCGTATTCGACCGCCGCCTGCGGGCCCTTGCCCTCCATGAAGCCGTAGGCGAGGCCCGAGGCGAAGCCGTCGCCGCCGCCGACCCGGTCGTAGATCTCCAGGTTCTCGCGCATCGGCGCCTCGTAGAACTGGCCGCCGGCCCAGATGATCGCGCCCCAGTCGTTCACCGAGGCTGTCTTGGCGTTGCGCAGCGTCGTCGCCGCCACCTTGAAGTTCGGATAGGCGGCGACCGCCGTCTCGATCATCTTCTTGAAGTTGGCCGGATCGATCTTGGAGATGTGCTCGTCGAGCCCCTCCACCTCGAAGCCGAGGCAGGCGGTGAAGTCCTCCTCGTTGCCGAGCATCACGTCGACGTGTTCGGCGATGGCGCGATTGACCTTTTGCGCCCCTTCCTTGCCGCCCTGGCTCTTCCACAGCTGGCCGCGGTAGTTGAGGTCGTAGGAGACGATGGTGCCGTATTTCTTGGCGACCTCGACCGCCTCGATCACCACTTCCGAGGTGTTCGGCGCCAGCGCCGCGAAGATGCCGCCGGTGTGGAACCAACGCACGCCGTCTTCACCGAACAGCTTCTCCCAGTTCACCTCGCCCGGCTTCAGCTGCGACGCCGCCGAATGGCCGCGATCGTTGCAGCCGAGGGCGGCGCGCGGGCCGTAGCCCTTCTCGGTGAAGTTCAGGCCGACGCGGGTGTTGCGGCCGATGCCGTCGAACTCGCGCCAGACGATGTTGGAAGTGTCGACCCCGCCCTGGCAGATCAGGTCTTCGACCAGCCAGCCGACGTCGTTGATCGGCAGCGCCGTCACCACCGACGAGCGCTTGCCCCAGCATTTGCGCATGGCGCGGGCGACGTTGTACTCGCCGCCGCCCTCCCACACCTGGAAGGTGCGGGTGGTGCGCACCCGGCCGAAGCCGGGATCGAGGCGCAACATCACTTCGCCGAGCGAGACGCAGTCCCACTTGGTCTCCTGCGCCGAGCGGATGGTCAGAACGTCGGACATCTGTCACTTCCCCCTGATCGAACGGACGAGCGCGATCGTGTCGCGGACCTTCTTCTCGATGCCGGCCCAGTCCTTGGCGGCCAGCAGCTCCTTGGTGATGAGATTGGACCCGACGCCGGCGCAGACGATGCCCGCCTCGAACCACTTGCGCAGCGAGTCCTCGGTCGGCTCGACGCCGCCGGTCGGCATGATCTTGGTCCACGGGCAGGGCCCCAGCATCGCCTTGACGAAGGACGGCCCGCCGACCGAGGCGCCGGGGAAGACCTTGACGATCTCGCAGCCGAGTTCCTCGGCGTAGCCGATCTCGGTCGCCGAGCCGCAGCCGGGCGAATAGGGGATCTTGCGGCGGTTGCAGACCTTGGCGACGTCGGGGTTCAAGAGCGGCCCGACCACGAATTTGGCGCCGTTGGCGATGTAGAGGCCGGCGGTCGGCGCGTCGACGATCGAGCCGACGCCCATGATCACCGACGGGTCGGTGCTCGCGAAATGGCACGCCACGTCGAGGAAGACGCTGGAGGCGAAGTCGCCGCGGTTGGTGAACTCGATCGCCTTGGCGCCGCCGTCGGCGCAGGCCTGGATCACGTTCTTACAGACCTCGACGTCGGGATGATAGAAGACCGGGATGATCCCCTGATCGATCATCTGCGCCAGGACGGACATGCGGTCGTGCTTCATCGAGCTTCTCCATGATCGCTCGGGGGGCGGCGTGGGCGCGGCTCCCCCTGTCGTTCGTTCTCAGAGCACCGCGCCCACGTGCCAGGGCACGAATTCGTCGTCGCCGTAGCCGAAGGTTTCCGACTTGGTCGGCGTACCGGACGCGGTCGCCAGGATCCGCCGCCAGATCGTCTCGCCGACGTCCTCGACGCTCGCCGACCCGTCGAGGATCGCGCCGGCGTCGACGTCGATGTCCTCGGCCATGCGCCGGGCGAGATCGGAGTTCGACGAGACCTTCAGCGACGGCGCCGGGCGGCAGCCGAAACACGCGCCCCGGCCGGTGGTGAAGACCACCAGATTGGCGCCGCCGGCGACCTGCCCGGTCGCCGAGACCGGGTCGTAGCCGGGGGTGTCCATGAACACGAGGCCGTGCGCGGTGGTCCGCGCGCCGTATTCGACGACGTCGACGAGCCGGCTGCGTCCCCCCTTGGCGACCGCGCCGAGCGACTTCTCCAGGATCGTCGTCAGGCCGCCGCGCTTGTTGCCGGGCGAGGGGTTGTTGTCGAGCGAGGCACCGGTCGATGCGACGTAGGTCCGCCACCAGTCGAGCCGCGCCTGCAGCTTGGCCGCGACCTCCGGCTCGGCGCGGGCGGTGAGCAGATGCTCGGCGCCCCAGATCTCCGGCGTTTCGGAGAGGTAGGCGGTGCCGCCGGCGGCGACCAGCCGGTCGACCGCCGCCCCGAGCGCCGGGTTGGCGGTGATGCCGGAGAACCCGTCCGACCCGCCGCATTGCAGGCCGACGACCAGCTCGGAGGCAGAACAGGGTTCGCGCCGCGCCGTCGACGCCTCGGCGGCGAGCTCCTCGAGCCGCGCCAGTGCCGTCTCCACCGCCGCGCGCGAGCCGCCGACGTCCTGGATGTTGAACGAGGTGACCGGCGCGCCGCGTCCCGCCGCCGCGTAGAGGGCGATCTGGTTTACCTCGCAACCGAGCCCGACCAGCAGGCTGGCGCCGAAGTTCGGATGGCCGAGATAGCCGGCGAGCGTCCGCTTGAGGATCGCCGGCCCGTCGCCGCTCGACGTCGAGCCGCAACCCTGGCCGTGGACGATCGGCACGAAGCCGTCGATGCCGGGAAAGCGCGGCAGGATCTCGCGTTCGGCGATCTCGGCGATCTTCCGGCAGACGGTGGTGGAGCAGTTGACCGAGGCGACGACGCCGATCCAGTTGCGCGTGCCGACCCGCCCGTCGCGGCGCCGGTAGCCGAGGAACTCCGCCGCGCCGTCGGTGGTCGCGGCGCGGGTCGCGCCCGTCGCCGCAGATCGCCGCAGGGTTCCGCCGCCGAAACCGAGATTGTCGACGTGGACGTGGTCGCCGGGACGGATGTCGACGAGCGCTTCGCCGATCACCTGCCCGTATTTGACCACCGGTGCGCCGGCCGACACCGCGGTCAGCGCCACTTTGTGCCCGGCCGGGATCGGCGCGGTGGTCGTCACTTCCGCCGCGATCGGATGGCCGACCGGCAGCGCCCGGACCGCGACCGCCACGTCGTCCTCGGCCGACAGGATCACCACGTCGCGTGGGGTCATGACCGTGCCTCCGTGAGCGTCCGCTCGATCGCGCCGCGCGCGCCGAGCGCCAGGATCCGCCCGAGCGCGGCCTCCACCGCGGTGGTGAAGCGGGGATCGGCCGGAAGGTCGTCGCCGAACACCTCGCGCACCGCGACGAGCGCCGGGGCGAGGCGGGCGGCGTCGAGGCCGGCGGCGTCGGCGATCGCCCGCAGTCGGCCGGCGAGCGGGTCGCGCACGTCGATTGCCGCGCCGCTCTCGTCGATGCCCGTGACGTAGCGCATCCAGGCGGCGACGCCGAGCGCCAGGCGGTCGATCGGCTGTCCGGCGGCGAGCCGGTCGCGGATCGTGCCGAGCAGGCGCTGCGGCAGCTTCTGCGATCCGTCCATGGCGATCTGCCAGGTCCGGTGCTTCAGCGCCGGATTGCGGTAGCGCGCCAGCAGCGAGCGGCGATAACCGTCGAGATCGAAGCCGGGCAGGGCGGGCAGGGTCGGCCCGATCTCCGTGAACATCATCTCCTCGACCAGACGGGCGAGGCCCGCCTCTTCCATCGCCTCGGAGACGGTCGCCCGCCCGGTCAGATAGCCGAGATAGGCGAGGGTCGAATGGGTGCCGTTGAGCAGACGCAGCTTCATCAGCTCGTAGGGCGCGACGTCGGCGACGAACTCGGCGCCGCTCTCCTCCCAGGCCGGCCGGTCCAGCGTGAACGTGTCCTCGATCACCCATTGGCAGAACGGCTCGGTGACGATCGGCCAAGCGTCCTCGAGGCCGATCGCCGCCGCGACGGCGTCACGGTCGGCGTCGGTGGTCGCCGGCACGATGCGGTCGACCATGGTCGAGGGGAAGCGGACCTCGTCGCGGATCCAGGCGGCGAGGTCGCGGTCGACGAGCTCGGCGAAGCGCAGGACGAGGCCGCGCAGGGTCCGCCCGTTGGCCGGCAGGTTGTCGCAGGCGAGCACGGTGAAGGGCTTCAGCCCGGCCGCGCGGCGCAACTTCAGGCCCGACACCAGCGTGCCGACGGTCGAGCGCGGCCGATCGAGATCGCCGAGATCGTGCCGCACGTCCGGATCGTCCTCGTTGAGGGCGCCGGTCGCCGGGTCGTGGCTGTACCCCTTCTCGGTGACGGTCGAGGAGACGATGCGCACCTTCGGGTCCGCCAGCCGCCTCGGCACCGCCGCCGGATCCTCCGGCGTCACCATGAAGGCGGTGTGGGCGCCGATCACCCGTCGCTCGGCGCCGGACCCGTCGACGGCGGAGACGGTGTAGAGGCCGTCCTGAGGCACCAGTGCGTCGCGGGTGTCGGTCGAACGCAGCGACACGCCGACGATGCCCCAGCGCGGATCGCGGCCGAGCAGGCGGTCGGTCATCACCGCCTGATGGCCGCGATGGAACGCCCCGATGCCGAGGTGGACGATCCCACTGTCGAGCGAGAAACGGTCGTGGTCGGGTCGCGCCACCGCGGCGGGCAGGCGATCGAGCGTGGAGAGGCTGAGGCGCATGGCGGCGCTCCCGATCGAGACGTCCGAGGAGACGTGGCGGCCGAAATCGGCCGTCACAGACGGTAGGCGGCCTTCACCAGGCGATTGGCGAGATCGACGGCGACGTCGCGGGCGTCGTCCTCGTCGAGGCGATGCTCGGCGACGAGGCGGGCGAGGAAGCCGCAGTCGACGCGCCGCGACACGTCGTGGCGGGCCGGGATCGAGGGGAAGGCGCGGGTGTCGTCGTTGAAGCCGACGGTGTTGTAGAAGCCGGCGGTCTCGGTGACCTGCTCGCGGTAGCGCCGCATGCCCTCCGGGCTGTCGTGGAACCACCACGCCGGCCCGAGCTTCAGCGCCGGATAGTGGCCGGCGAGGGGGGCGAGCTCGCGCGCGTAACTGGTCTCGTCGAGAGTGAAGAGGATGATGGTCAGGTCGCGCTCGTTGCCGAACCGATCGAGCAGCGGCTTCAGCGCCCGCACGTAGTCGGTGCGGGTCGGGATGTCGCCGCCCTTGTCGGCGCCGAAGCGCGCGAAGACGTCGGCGTTGTGGTTGCGGAAGGCGCCGGGATGGATCTGCATCACCAGCCCGTCCTCGAGGCTCAGGCGCGCCATCTCGGTCAACATCTGGGCGCGGAAGAGCTCGGCCTCGGCCGGCGTGGCACGGCCGGCGCGGACGGTCGCCCACAGCGCCTCGGCCTCGGCGCGGGCGAGATCGGCGGTCGCCGCCGACGGATGGCCGTGGTCGGTGGAGGTGGCGCCGAAGCTCTTGAAATAGGCGCGGCGCCGGCGATGCGCCTCGAGATAGCCGTCCCAGGTGCCGACGTCGACGCCGGCGATCTCGGCGAAGGCGGCGAGATTGTCGAGGAAGCCGACGTGCTCCGGATCGACCACCGGATCGGGCCGATAGGCGGTGATCACCCGCCCCTTCCAACCCGAGGCGCGGATGGCGGCGTGATGACGCAGATCGTCGAGCGGGCTCTCGGTGGTCGAGAGCAATTCGATGCCGAACCGCTCGAACAGGGCGCGCGGACGATGGCTCGGCTGCGCGAGCCGCTCGGCGATCACGTCGTAGAGCCGATCGGCGTTCTCCGCGCTCGGCTTCTCGACGATGCCGAACAGCGTCTCGAAGGCGTGGGCGAGCCACAGGCTCGACGGCGTGCCGCGGAACAGCTTCCAGTTGGAGGCGAAGGCCCGCCAGATCTTGCGCGGATCGGGTTCGACCGCTCCGCCGTCGCGACGCGGCACGCCGAGATCCTCGAGCCTCAGCCCCTGGCTCATCAGCATCCGGAACACGTAGTGGTCGGGCACCACGAAGAGGGCGGCCGGGTCGGCGAAGGGCCGGTCCTCGGCGAACCAGCGCGGGTCGGTGTGGCCGTGCGGCGAGATGATCGGCAGTCCGGCCACTTCCGCGTAGAGGCGGCGGGCGATGGCCCGGATCTCGGGGTCGGCGGGGAACAGGCGATCGGGATGCAACATGGGTTTCCCCCGGTTCTGCGCGCGGCGCGCAACAACGGAACACTAGTATGGAAGTTTGAATTTCGCAAGACGCATCACGTATGGTAGGGTTTCGCCATGTACATCCGCGACTCGTCCGCGGCGCTCGGCGCCTCCGAACCCATTGCTCGTCGAATCGTCCGCGAGCTGCGACATGCGATCGTCACCATGCGCATCCGCCCCTGCGAGAAGCTCTCCGAGCAGGAGACCGCCAAGCGGCTCGGCGTGTCGCGCCAGCCGGTGCGCGAGGCCTTCATCAAGCTCGCCGAGGCCGGGTTGGTGCTCATCCTGCCGCAGCGCGGCACGCTGGTCGTGAAGATCTCGGTCGACGCGGTCGAGAACGCCCGGTTCATCCGCGAGGCGATCGAATGCGCCGTGGTGCGCGAGGCGGCGCGCCGCCGCGATCACGCCGCCCTGGCGGTGGCGCGGCGGGTGCTCGACGAGACCGCGCGCGCCATCGCCTCCGGCGACGCCGAGCGTCTGTTCGAACTCGACGAGGAGTTCCACCGCGCCCTCGCCGCGGCGGCCGGGCGTCCGGACGCTTGGCGCGTCGTCGAGGAGCAGAAGGCGCAGATGGACCGGGTGCGCTACCTCGACATGAGCGACGCCATCCCGATGCGGATCGTGTTGTCTCAACATCTCGACATTCTCGACGCGATCGAGCGCGGCGACGCCGACGACGCCGAACACGCTCTGCGGGCCCACCTCAGCGAAATCCTGGTGTCCCTGCCGAAACTGGCGAAGCGCTGGCCGAGCCTC
>JAAYVT010000150.1 GCA_012517025.1 Phyllobacteriaceae bacterium
CCCTCGAGGAAGGCGGCGAAGCGCTCGGCGTCGAGCCGATCGGCGTCGCCGAGGACGCCGGCGCCGGCGCGGAACAGCGTGCCGAAGATCGCGCCAGAGGCGCCTCCGGTCTGCGCCATGACGGCGTTGCCGACGCCCTTGAACACGTCGGCGGGCAGCACGGTCTCGGTCTTGTTCAACCAGTCGAGAGCGGCGGTGAAGCCGCGCTTCATGCCGATGCCGTGATCGCCGTCGCCGACCTTCTGGTCGGCTTCGGTGAGGCGATCGATCGAGGCGAGCATCGCCTCGGCGGCGGCGGCGAACATCGCGTGGACCCGGTGGGCGTCGAATGCGTCGGTCATGGTCTCACCCCCTCGAATAGGCGAAGGAACGGGCGGGCGCGTCGAGGAACCGCTTCAGTTCGTCGTCGAGCCGGATCAGCGTGATCGAGAAGCCGGCCATCTCCTGGGAGGTGATGAAGGGGCCGATCTCGGTCTCGTGGACCGTGACGCCGATGGCGGCGAGTCGGGCGCGCACCCGTCGATTGGCGACGAGCAGCTCCATCGCCGTCGACGAGCCGAGGTTGTTGATCAGGAGACCGACCTCGTCGCCGGTGGCGAGCGGCATGTCGGCGAGGAGCTGGTTCATCATCTCGTCGACCACTTCGTCGGCCGGCGCGAGCTTTTGCCGGCGTGTGCCGGGCTCGCCGTGGGCGCCCATGCCGATCTCGATCTCGTCGTCGCCGATCTCGAAGGTCGGGATCCCGGTTTCGGGAATCGAGCCGGCCGAGACCGCGACGCCGATCGAGCGGGTGTTCGCCTCCGCCTTGGCGGCGATGCGATGGAGTTCGTCCAGTGTGTCGACGGCTTCCGCCGCCGCGCCGGCGATCTTGATCACGAAGACGTCGCCGGCGATGCCGCGTCGGTCGTCGAGCCGTTCCGGCGGGGCGGCGGCGACGTCGTCGCGCACCCGGACCGTCCGCGTCTCGATGCCCTCGTCGGCGGCGAGTTCGGCGCCCATGTCGAAGTTCATGACGTCGCCGGCATAGTTGCCGTAGACGAAGAGAACGCCCTTGCCGCCGTCGACCGCCTTGGTCGCGTCGAGCACCAGGTCGGGGGAGGGCGCCGCGAACACCTGACCGCACACCGCGCCGTCGGCGAGGCCGGGGCCGACGTAGCCGGAAAACATCGGTTCGTGGCCGCTGCCGCCGCCGATCAGCAGCGCCGGTTTGCCGGTCCGCTTCTCGGCGCGGAGCACGATGGTGCGCTCCGGCATCAGCGTCGCGATGCCGTCGGAAGCGAGAACGATACCCTCGAGGGCCTCGGCGACGACCTTGGTCGGGTCGTTCAGGATCTTCTTGACGCGTCTCACAGTCGTTTCTCCCCCGATGTCAGGCCGCCGCCGCCGCGCGCAGGCGCGTCATGCCGGCGATCATGTCGTCGAGTACGATCTCGTCCGGAGTTTCGAACGGGTAGATGATCTCGGCGAAGTAGGTCTGATCGGTCAGTCCCCACCGATCCCAATGGTCGCGCAGACGCCGCGGCGTCACCACGCCTTCGCGCGTGAAGCTCCAATGCCGGTCCAACTGGCCGTCGGTCTGTTGGATGTGATGCGCGCGGATCCAGCTGCCGCAGGTGCGCGCCCACAGATCCATGTCCGCCTCTTTCCCGAAGAGCGGCTCGTAGAGGGCATGGCCCCAATCGACGACCAGTCGCACGGGAATCGCGGTGCGGCCGTCGAGATCGGTCATCAACCGCGCCGCGTCGGCCGCCCATGTCGGGAACTCGGTGCCGACCGGCACCGGCTCGACCAACAGCTCCGCGAGTCCCTGGGAACAGGCGTATTCGGCGAGATCGATCCACATCTCCTCGGCGATCTTCAAGAGGTCCTCGCGGCGGGCGGGATCGAGGGCATCGGCGGCGGAATAGGAGCCGAAGGGCATCCCCGCCGCCGGAACCCCCATCGCCGCGGTCATGTCGATCGCCCGCTTCAGATGTTCGTGCCCGAGCCGGCGCAGATCCTCGTCGGGCGACAGGAAGTGGTTGTAGGTGTAGGAGGCGAGGCCACCGAAGGTGCTCTCGATCACGCAGCCGGCGCGGCGCAGCGCGTCCGCCTGGGCCCGCGCCAACCGATCGCGTGTCGCCGCCGGCCACCACGGGTCGACGAGGTCCCAGGTGTACTGGACGTACGTGACCCCGAGCTTTTCGGCGACCACGTCGGCGAGCGCCGCCGGTTCGATCCACCGCTTGATCGCGAAGCTGAGATTGACGCCGAGCTTCATGGTCTTGTCCCCGAGGCTTTCCTCTCCGTCCCACCGCTGCGCGAGCGCCGCGGCGGAGAGAGGCGGTGTTCCGGTTCAGTCTTCCCGCCGCAGGTAACGGCGCGAGACGCTGTCGAAGGAGATGGCGAGGACCACGATCGCGCCGCTCACCACCGACTGCCAGTAGGGCGACACGCCGAACAGCACGATGATGTTCTCGATGATGCCGATGATCGCGGCGCCGAGGATCGCACCAATCGGCGAGCCGACGCCGCCTGTGGTGGCGACCCCGCCGATCACCGAGGCGGCGATCGGGGGCAGCACCCAGGCCTCGCCGATCGACGGCTGAGCGGTGCCGAGACGGGCGACCATCAGCATTCCGGCGAGCGCCGACAGGAACCCGGCGAGGGCGAAGACCGCGACACGGATGGCGTCGACGCGGATGCCGAGCATCTTGGCGGCGGCGGCGTTGTTGCCGATGGCGTAGACGTAGCGGCCGAACGGGGTCTTGAAGGCGAGGAACGAGACGATCGCCAGGAAGCCGAGCATGATCATGAACGGCACCGGCAGTCCCCAGGGGGCGCCCTTGCCGAGGAAGGAGATCTCGCTCGGGATGCCGGTGATCGCCACGCCCTTGGTCGTCACGAGATTGGCGCCGCCGTAGACGCCGGCCATGCCGATGGTCAGAACCAGCGAATGCAGGCGCAGACCGACGAGCAGGAGGCCGTTGAGGAAACCACAAGCGGTTCCGAGCAGCAGACAAGCCACCAGCGCGATCCACGGATTCCACTCGAACTGCACCATCAGGATGCCGCCGACCACGCCGCACAGGCCGGCGATGGCGCCGAGCGACAGGTCGAGTTCGCCGAGGATCAACAGCAGCGCCTGGCCGAGGGTGACGAGACCCACGAAGGCGAGCGTGCGCGCCATGATCGTCAGATTGTAGGGCGTCAGGAAGTGCTCGGAGAGGAAGCACGACACGACGAAGATGGCGACGAGCGCGGTGATCACGCCGGTCAGCGGCACGGCGGCGAGCCGGCCGAACAGAGACAGGGGAACACTCGTCCGAGGGGCGACGTCAGTCGACGACATGGCGGTTCTCTCCCGAGCCGATGATGGCACCGACCAGCCGATCGGCGTCGGTCGTCAGGGCGTCGAATTCACCGCTCGTCGAGCCGTGGTGCATCGTCAGGATGCGCGTCGCGCACCGCTTCAGCTCCGCCAACTCCGACGAGACGAGGATGATGCCCACGCCCTCTTCGGCCAGTTTCTTCATGATCTTGTAGATCTCGACCTTGTTGCGCACGTCGATGCCGCGCGTCGGTTCGTCGAAGATCAGGATTTTCGGCCGCCGCACCATGGCGCGACCGATGATGGTCTTTTGCTGATTGCCGCCGGAGAGGAACATGATCTTCTTTTCCGGAGACGATGTCTTTATGTCGTAATCGGTGATGACGTCGGTGACGATGGCGTTCTCCCGCATCGAGGACACGACCCCGGAGCGGCAGATGCGATCGAGCACCGAGATGCCGATGTTCTCGCGCACGCTCAGCGTCGGCAGGATGCCGTGCAGCTTGCGCTCCTCGGAGAGGTAGAGCATGCCGGCGGCGACCGCCGCGGCCGGGCTGCCGAGCTTCATCGGACGGCCCTCGATCGTCACGCGGCCGGCGGTCGGGCGGGTGTAGCCGAACATCGCCTGCATCAATTCCGTCCGTCCGGCGCCGATCAGACCGGCGAAGCCGAGGATCTCCCCCCGGCGCAGCCGGAAGGAGACGTCGCGGAAGCCGCGGCCCGACAGGCCCTCGACCTCGAGCAGGGGCTCGCCGGTCGCCGCTTCGGGCTGGAAGGTCTGATCGAGACGCACCTCGTCGCCGGTCATCAGGCGGATGAGTTCCGCCTCGGTGACGTCCTTCATCGCGCGGTGGCCGACGCTGCGGCCGTTGCGCAGGACGGTGACGGTGGTGCCGATCTCGAAGATCTCGTCCATCTTGTGCGAGACGAAGACGACGGCGCGCCCCTCGTCCCTGAGCCGGCGAACGATCGCGAGCAATCGCTCGATTTCCTTGGTGGTCAGCGAGGTGGTCGGCTCGTCGAGGATCAGCACCTCGAACTTGCTGCGGGTGGCGGCGCGGGCGATCTGCAGCAATTGTTGATCCGACACGGCGATCGAGCCGACCGGTTGGTCGGGGCGGGCCTGGATGTCGAACCGCTCGAGGAAGGGCTCGGCGGCGCGGGCGAGCGCGGCGCGCGACAGCAGAGGACCGCCGAAGCCGGTCTTGGCGAAGGGCATGAACAGGTTCTCGGCCACCGTCATGTGCGG
>JAAYVT010000151.1 GCA_012517025.1 Phyllobacteriaceae bacterium
GTCGTCGGGGTCGTCACCGTGTCGGTCGACATCACCCGTCACAAGGAGCACGAGCGCGAGATGCGCGACCTGCTCCGCGAACTGACCCACCGCTCCAAGAATCTCCTCGCGGTCGTCCAGGGCATCGCCCGCCGAAGCGGCGACGGTCGGACGGGGGAAAAAGAATTCCTCGCCGTCTTCGACGGCCGCCTGCAGGCGCTGTCGCGGGTCCACGAAATCCTGGTCGAGGAAACCTGGCGCGGAGTGGGTTTGCGCGATCTGATCGAGCGCGAGCGTCTGTCCTGCCGGACCGGCGATCTCGATTCCTTCGCCGTCGAAGTCCCGGACCGTCGCTTGTCGCCGGAGGCGGCGCAGAACTTCGCCCTCGCGTTGCACGAACTCTTCGTCGACGCGCGCGGCGTCGCGGAGTTCACCGGCCCGACCGAGATCGTCTGGCGCGAGAGCGACGGGCGGTTCGTCTTCACCTGGGAGCGATCGGGCCCTCCCGGCGGCGTCGCGAAGGATCGGTTCGGACGGGTCGTGCTCGAGCGCCACTTGCCGCGCTCGGTCGGCGGCGTCGCCGCCTTGACGACCGACGAGACGTCGACCCGCTATCGCCTCGAAGCCCCGCTGGCGGCGCTGGATCCGACCTGATCCGCCGCGTGCGCCGTGGCCCACCGGCCGCGCGTCGGCGACGGACAACCGCCGAGGGCCCCCCGCGACCGGAGACGAAACGGGTGGACGGCTCGACCACCCCACACTCCGGCGCTCCCCGAACCCCTCGCCTCGAAATCCCAGCCCAGTGATTGCCGAGCCCTCCGAATGCGCGAAACCCACGCGTCCCCGAAGGCGGCGCGTGGGTTTCGGTCGCGACGCGTCGAGCCGTCGCGGAGAAGCGAGAGGGCGCTCAGATCCGTCCGGTCGCGACCAGGACGATCAGCACGACCAGCAACAGGCCGAAGCCGCCGCTCGGGGCATAACCCCAGCTGCGGCTGTGCGGCCAGGCCGGCAGCGCGCCGAGCAACATCAGGACGAGAAGCACCAGGAGAACGGTCGACAGCGTCATGGAAGTCACCTCTTCGGTCGGGCGGGGTCGAGAATGGAAGGGGTCAGATCTTCGCGGCGAAGACGACGTCGGCGCTCGCGCCGAGGTCGGGTTTCTCGCCGGTCAGGGCCGCCACGGCGACGTCCCACCCGACGGCGAGAATGCCGCCGGAGGCGACCCAGATTTTTCCGGACTGCGGCGTGAAGCGCATCAGCATCACCGCCGGATCGTCGCGGCCACGATCGAACCACGTCCCGACCATCGGGCTCCAAAAGCGGTCGACGTGGAGAGCCGATCGCGACGGCTCGATCCGGCCGGTCAGCGAGACCTGAATGCGGCCGTCGCGCGTCGTCACGACGAGGCGCGACGGCCCGCCCTCCCCGACTTCCGTCGCGAAGTCGCTGCCGGCGTGGACGATGAACCAGATCGCGCATTCCTCGGCCGAGGCATGCACGCTCATCGGCCGCATCGGGCGGGTGAGATCGGGGGTGCCGACCATCGCCACGCCTTCCGCGGCGATGGTCTTCCACACCAGATCGGTCGGAGCGTCGCGCAGTTCGTCGATGTCGGACATGAGCTTCTCCCCCTCGATGGACGGGATCGAAGGCGCAGAAAACGATCCGGCTCAAGCGCGGGACGCCACGCGAACCGTGGCCTCGGCCAGGCGCCGCGCCGCGAGGATCGACGTCGGCAGCGCGACGAAGGCGCCGAGCACCGAGAGCCAGGTCACCCACGACAACGCGTTCCCGTCGACCTCGCGGGTCAACACCCAGAGCGAGCTCGCGGTCGAGAACAACCCGACCAGCGACAGGTAGATCGAAGTCGACAAAAGCCGCAGGCCGTGTCTGGCAGAGTGTGTCATGGCGAACTCCCGAGCCGTCGTGGTTGCGATGTCCTCGAAACAACGCCGCGCTTCGGCCTTCGTTCCACGAATCCTTCGAGAATTTCCGTTTCGTCGCGACGCCGATCAGTCCTGATCGGATCGGACTTGCGCGTGGGCGAGCAGCGAGAACAACAGGCTGCCGCCGGCGACGTTGCCGAGGAAGGCCGCCGCGACGAAGCCGACCGCCTCGTGCAGGCTCGCCTCGCCGGTCAGCGCCAGGATCCAGGCCTCCGCCGAGCCGGCGACGACGTGGGCGAAATGGCCGACGTCGATGAGACCGGTCAGCAGCACCACGGCGATCATCCGCTCGCCGTCGAGGCGCGACTGGATCCACACCAGCGCGGCGATCAGGAACCCGGCGGGCACCCCCGCCGCCACTGCGCCGGAGAACGAGAAGTGCAGGATCGAGCGCGACACCTCGACCATTCCCGCCTGCAACTCGTCGGAGAGCCCGCCGTGGGTGGCGCCGAGCGCGAACAGGAAGGTGCCGACCATGTTGGCGGCGAAGACGATCGCCCACAGGCGGGCGAGGTCGCGGATGTTCTTTCGGCTCGGGTGGGTGGCGACCGGCAGCACGGCGGTGATCGTGCTCTCGGTGAAGAGCTGCATCCGCCCGAGCACCACCAGCACGAAGCCGAGCGAATAACCGAGCCCGCCGAGCAACAGCTTGGCGGCGCCGTCGATCGGCGGCTGATGCAGCACCGCCTTGGCGATCACCGACACGCCGATGACCAGACCGGCGGTCAGACCCGACCACATCAGGGCGAGGCTGGAGCGGTTGAGTTCGGCGAGCCCGTGGCGGCGGATGATCTCGTGCGAAACGACGGCCGAGGGGATGCGGGCGCCGTCGACGGCGGCGGCCTCCTCGTCGGTCAGACGGACGATCTTCTCCTCGGCGGCGATGTGGTCGGCACGGATCGCGGCGGGACTGACGTCGCGCGGGGGAACGTCGTCGGCGGCCATGGCGTCGGCTCCTCGGGTTCGGGGGACGAAGAGGGAGACGTCGGGATCGACGGCGGGCGAACCCGCGCCGTCACGACGCTCGGCGCTTTCTGCGCGAGGCGAGCAGGAGCGTGTGCTCGGCGGCGACCGGGGTCGGAAAGCGTCGACCATCGAAGGGCGCGGCCCGTCCGTCGAGCGCGAAGACCTCCCAATGTTCGCCGTGACGGATCAGCAGGGCGGCGGCCTCCCCGTCGATTTCGATCAACCGGCCGGGGCCGGTGGACACGTCGGTCGTCATGCCTCTCCTCGTTCGTGCATCGGCACCGAGGAGGAGAACGCCGCCGACGCGGTTCGGTTCCGAAGCGAGGGAGGCACCCTTCACGGATCGGGATAGACGCCACGCAGCACCATCTCGAAATGGCGGCGGACGGCGTGATCGCAGTCGCAAGCCGCGGCGGCGAGACGATCGCGGTCGCGCACCGTCAGGCGGCCACGGCGGGTCTCCACCACGCCCTCCGCCTTGAACCGGCCGATGACGCGGGTGGTGTAGCTCCGCCCGACCCCGAGCAGGCCGGCGAGCTGATCCTGGGTCAGGCTCAACTCGTCCGATCCGGTGCGGTCGCAGGCGGCGATCAGCCACTTGGCGGCGCGCTGTTCGATGGTGTGGCTGGCGTTGCAGGCCCCGGCCTGGAAGATCTGGGCGACGAGACAATCGGCATAGCGATTGAACAGCGCGGCGATGCGCGGCTCCCGCGTCTTCAGCGCTTCCAGTTCGGAGAGCGAGATGCGCCCGAAGCAACCGTCGAACTGCACGACCGCCAGCGCGAAGGCGGGAAGATGGCCACGGCTGACGATGCCGCCGACCGCGCCCTCGCGGCCGATCAGGGCGGTCTCGACCTCGCGGCCGTCGTCGAAACCGACGCGATAGGACACCATCGCCCGATCGAGCGGGAAATAGGCCCATTCGACCGATTGGCCGGGCGAATGGATCACCTTGCCGACGTCGCCGTGCCAGGAGGTCAGTTTCGACGCGAGCAGCGCGCGCTCCGTCGGTCTGAGGGAATCGATCAGATTGTTGCCGGTCCGGCCGTCGCGATCGACGAGATTCGCCATCCTTCACCTCCGGTCAGGGTGCGACGACGATCGCGGCTCGAATGTTCAACAGTGAACATACCGAACCGTGCGATTGAGCTAACGTCGCAGCCTCGCTCGAGGAATCTCTCGAGGAAGAAACCCGTTCGCGGCGAGGCAGTTCCATGTCCGGTTCCGTTCGTGTCCTCGTGGTCGAGGATCAGCCGCTGATCGCGATGGATCTCGAGGACCTTCTGGTGTCGCGCGGATACGCGGTGCTCGGGCCGAAGGCGACGGTCGCCGAGGCGCTCGACTGCTTGGCGCGGGTGACGCCGGAGGCGGCGTTGCTCGACATCGACCTCGCCGGGGAGACCTCTTTCGCCGTCGCCTCCGAGCTCGGGCGACGCGGCGTGCCCTTCGTCTTCGCCACCGGAACCGCCGGCGCGGACGCCCGCATTCCCGACGATCTCCTCGACACCCCTGTCATCCAGAAACCGTGGAACGTAGACGACGTGTTGTCGTTCCTGCGCGAACACGCTCTCCCCGACCGATGAGCAGACGTTTTCGTACCAAAGTACGATTATTAGTCATGACTCATTCGTCATTCCGGACAATAAA
The DNA here is from genome assembly GCA_012517025.1 of Phyllobacteriaceae bacterium. GTDB lineage: Bacteria > Pseudomonadota > Alphaproteobacteria > Rhizobiales > Ancalomicrobiaceae > Pinisolibacter. Next base: position 4,539 of record JAAYVT010000151.1, read on the forward strand.
CCTCGAAACTTGCATTTTCATATGTTTGTGCAATGAATTCGTCCGATCGAAAGCGTGAATTTCGAAGACGAACACGGACGGGAACACGGTAGGCATCGATGCGGGTGACGGCGGAGAATCTGGCGGCCGCGCTGTTTCAGGCATCGCCCGACTGCGTGAAGATTCTCGATCCAGACGGTCGTCTGCTCGACATGAACCCCTGCGGCCGCTCGCTGATGGAGATCCAGGACTTCGCCGGCCTGCGCGATCGACCGTGGATCTCGCTGTGGCCGGAGGAGGGGCGGGCCCGGATCGCCGCCGCGCTCGAGGATGCCCGTCTCGGCCGCGCCGGTTTCTTCGAGGCCGATTGCCCCACCGCCGCGGGCACCCCGAAACAGTGGGAAGTCTCGGTCCTGCCGATCCGCGACGGCGCCGGCGAGGTGGTGCGGATCCTGGCGACCTCTCGCGACGTGACCGAGGCGAAGCGGCGCGAGGCGCTGCTGACGCAGAAGCTCGACGAGCAACGGGCGGCGCTGATGTCGTTGATCGGCCAGCTCGACGCCGAACGCCGACGGGTCGAGGAGACCCGTTCGCAGATCTCGCACACCGAGAAGCTGCGGGTGCTCGGTCGGTTCGTCGGCTCTGTGGTGCACGACATCAACAACGTCCTGGCCTCGATGGCCGGCGCGGCGCGCCTGCTCAGACGGCGAGCCGAGGACACCCGCACGATCGACATCCTCGATCACGTCGATCAGGCGGTCGACCGCGGCGCCCGGCTGGTCCGGCAGTTGCTCGATTTTTCGCGCAGCGGCGAGGGCGAACCCGAGCCGGTCGATCTCGCCGCCGCGCTCGCCGCCGACGGCGAGCTGCTGCGCCATCTCGTCGGCCGCGCCGTCGAGGTGACGATCGACGTGGAGGAAGGGATCTGGCCGGTGTTGATCGCGCCGGGTCGATTGCAGTCGGTGCTGTTCAATCTGGTCGCCAACGCGCGCGACGCCCTCGGTGCCGGTCCCGGCCACGTTCGGGTGGTGGCACGCAATCGCGGCTCGCTCGCCCGCGCCGCCGGCCTGCCGTCGGGCGACTGGGTCGAGATCGCGGTGATCGACGACGGACCCGGCATGCCGCCCGAGGTGGTGGCCCGGCTCGGCGAGCCGTTCTTCACCACCAAGGAGGCGGGGCGCGGCACCGGGCTCGGCGTGCCCTCCGCCTTCGATCTCGCCGAACAGGCCGGCGGGCGGGTCGAGATCGACAGCACCCTCGGCGGCGGCACCCGAATCTCGCTGCATCTGCCGCGCTCGGGAGCCGACGGGCAGCCGATCGACACGCCCGACGCCGACATCGATCCGGCGCTGCACGGCGGCGCGACGCTGCTGCTGGTCGAGAACGAAGGGATCCTGCGCGCCCATCTCGCCGGCCTCCTGCGCGGGCTCGGCTACACCGTCGTCGAAGCCCCGGACACCGCGACGGCGGAAGCGGTCTTCGCCGCCGGCCTGAGCATCGATCTGGTGGTGAGCGATCTCCATCTCGGCGCCGAGACCGGCCTCGACGTCGCCAAGACGGCGCGGCGCGATCGCCCCGATCTGCCGATCGTGTTCATGTCCGGTACCTGGGGCATGGGCGTGCCGATCGGCGAACCGGTGCTGACGAAGCCGATCGACGAGCGCCGCCTCGCCCGCGTCGTCCTGGAACGGCTGGGCCGGGTCCCGGCTTCGCATCTGACCCGCGACGCGTTGACCACCTCCGATCGGGTGCGCGGGCGCATCCGCGACGCGCGCATCCGCGCCCTCTACGACGGCTGGCGCCGGATCGCGGGGGAGACCGGCCGGCTGCCCTCGCCGGCGGCCACCCGCGAGCTCGGCCGCGAGCTCGATCCCGTCCGCCACCTCGTCGAGGTCTCCGGCGACGCCGAGTTTCCCGCCTTCACCTTCCGCGAGGCCGGGCCGGAGCTGACGCGGCGGCTCGGCCGCTCCCTCGCCGAAAGCCGGGTGACGACCTCCGACGAGGACGTGCTCGGCTCGCTCGGGCGGGCGTTCCGACGCGCCTCGCGCGGCATCGTCTGGTTCGACTACGTCCGCATGCGCCTCGGCGACGGACGGATCATGCTCTTCGAGCGCCTTCTCCTGCCGCTCTCCGACGACGGCGAGCGGGTGACGCATCTCCTCGGGGTGGCGCTCTTCGACGAGGTGGACGGCTGATGAGGATGAGATGACGACACCGTCTTTCGAACGTCCGGATCTGGCGAACGTGGTGGAAGGTTTCTCGAAAGCCGACCTCGACCGTCTGCCCTACGGCGTCGTTCGGCTCGATCGCGACGGACGGGTCGTCGCCTACAACACCGCCGAGGCGGAACTGTCCGGGCGCGGCGCGCGCACCGTGCTCGGCCTCGACTTCTTCGCCGACGTCGCGCCCTGCCTGTCGGGACCCGACTACAAAGGCCGCATCGACACCGCGATCGCCGCCGGCGCGGTCGACATCGAGATGGGCTGCGTCGGCGACTTCAAGGATCCCGACGGCGAATATCGCGCCCGCATCCTCTCCGCGCCCGACGGTGGTCTGTGGATCTTCCACCAACGCGAACCTTGAGGGTGCGATGACCGATCCGCAGCCGACCCCGTGGTGGCGAGGGCCGAGGTTCGACGACTGGTTCGCCGACGCGGTCTTCGCCGAGATCGCCCGGCTGCGCCGACGCGCCGGTGGGAAACGGCACGTCTTCGGCGATCCGACGATGGACGAGGACGGGTTGGGGCTCGATTCGCTCGACCGCCTGCGTCTGTCCGCCGCCCTCGCCGGCCTCGTCGGCGGCGGCAAGGCACCCGCCGACCGGTTCGAGCGCCTCGCGACCTGGGGGCAGTGGCTCGAGGAGGCACGACGGCTCGCCGCCGCCTCCGACACCCTCGGCTTCCGCACGTCAGGCAGCACCGGGCGGCCGAAGCTCGTCCGCCATCCGCTCGCGGTTCTGGTCGAGGAGGTCGACGAATCGGCGGCGGCGTTCGCGCCGCGTCGGATCGTCTCGCTGGTGCCGGCGCATCACCTCTACGGCTTCCTGTTCGGCGTGTTGCTGCCGTCGCGGCTCGGCATCGCCGCCGAAGACGGCCGCTCGACCTCGCTCACCGGCCTCCTGCGCGAAGCGACGCCCGGAACGCTGTTCGTCGCCGCGCCGACGCACGTCGCCGCCCTCGTCGACACCGGCGCGACCCTCGGCCCCGAGATCACCCTCGTCGCGTCGGGCGGACCGTTCGCGGCGGACGATCACCGGGCGGCGCTCGCCCTCGGCTTCGCGCGGGTGACCGAGATCTACGGATCGACCGAGACCGGTGGCGTCGGCCGGCGCGACGATCCCGCCGCGCCGTTCCGCCTCTTCGACCGTTGGCGCCGCGGCGCCGACGAGACGATCGTCGCGGTCGCCGACGACACCCGCCGGCTGCGATTGCCCGACGTCGCGATCTTTCGCGACGCGCGCGACTTCGATCTCGGCGAACGGCGTGACGCGGCGGCGACGATCGGCGGCACCACCGTTCACCCGACCTCGATCGCCCGCGTTCTGACGAGCCACCCCTTCGTCGCGGCGGCCTTCGTCCGCCCGATGCGGCCGGAGGAGGGCGACAGACTGAAGGCCTTCGTGATCCCGACGGCTGCGGCGCCGATGCCGCGAGAATTCGCCGCCTCGCTCGATCGGTTCGTCACCGAGCGGCTGTCGCCGCCCGAACGTCCGCGCGCCTGGACCTTCGGACCGCGCCCTCCCCTCGACGATCGAGGCAAGATCGTCGATTGGCCGATCGAACCGGATGCCGCTTGACCCCGTCGAACACGAAAACCCGCCCGGAGGGTGCTCCGGGCGGGCGTGGGCATCGTCGGGCGATCGATCGTCACATGTCGTCGACGGCCTTCTTCAGCGCCGCCTTGCCCTTGCCGACGGCCTTCTGGGCATCGCCCTCGGCCTCCTGAGCGAGCCCTTCGGCGCGCAGCTTCGGGTCGTCGAGCATCTTGCCGGCCGCCTGTTTGGCCTTGCCGGCGGCTTCGTTGGCGTAGCCCTCGAGGGTGTCGGTGGTCGCGCTCATGGCGAAATCCTTTCATCGGTTGCGCGGGGGGCCGGCGAACGTCGTCCGCTCGACCGAGCCGCAGGGAGGGGGGCGCACGCGACGACATCGCGTCGCACCGGTTCACGGAAATCGGGGTCAGCTCTTCGACGGCTCGAAGGCGGGCGCCATCTGCAGCGCCTCTTTGCTCACGTCGACCGTCAGGCGCGGCTTGCCCTTGTCGTCGGTGCCCATCGACACGTCGGCATAAGGCAGCGCCACCGACTTCTCGCCGACGCCGAGGAACCCGCCGACGCCGACGACGACCGCGGTGACCTTGCCGGCGGCGTCGACCATGAGGTCGTTGACGTCGCCGATCTTCTCGCCGGACTTGGAGTAGACGTACGCGCCGACGATCTTGGAGGTGAGATGATCTCCCGACCGGAGGGTCGCGATCGGTGCCGTCGAGGCGGTGACCATCCCGGTCGCGGCCGGGACGGACTTCGGCGTCGCGGTCGAGGTCGGCTCGGCGGCCTGCGCGGCCCCGAAGGTGAAGCCGGCGAGAGTGGCGGCGATGAGAACGGTCTTGTTCATTCGAAGGTCCTTTCGAGTGTCTTCGACTTTTCGTTTTCCGCGTCGCTCGTCTTCGACGGTCGAAAAGAATTCGCCGTCGAGCGACTGGTCGTACAACCCGCGACGACGACGACGGTTCCGAACGAAATCCTGTCTGGTCACTCGAAAAACCGGCTCGAAACGGTGGAACCGAAACCGTCCCAGCGACGTTTCACCCGCGCATTCCAGTTCTTTCCCTCACGGAGGTTCTCATGACGCGCGGAGTTCTGGTCGGTCTCGTCGTCGTTCTCGCCGCCGGCGTCGGCGTCCTCGCTTGGCAACTGCACGAAGAGCGCAAGCAGCCCGACGGCGTCGAGATCTCGATCGGCGATCATGGCCTGTCGATCGAAAAGAAGTGACGCGGCACGGCGCCGTCTCCCGCATGCTCGAGACGCGACGCCGCCGGCGTGCCACGCCACCTCTTCGGCGGAGAATCGCGATGCGGATCGGACGTACGATGATCGTCGCCACCTCGGCCTTGATCGCCGGCGCCGCCTTCGGACTGTGGTCGTCGGCGCGGGCCGCGCCGGTTCCGCAACCGGCGGCACGCTCGTCGCCGTTCGACGTCGCACGAAGCGCCGTCGTCGACGCTCTCGAAGACGGGATCCTGTCGGTCGCAGCGGCGATCGCCTTCTATGCCCTGCTGTCGCTCGTCCCAGCTCTTTCGGTGGTGATTTCGGTCTACGGATTGATGACGACGCCGTCGGAAATCCCGGCTCAGATCGCCGCTTTGTCTCTCCCGATCCCGGTCGAGGTGCGCGACCTGATCCTCGATCAGGCGCGGCGGATCGCCACCATGTCCACCGCGACGTTGTCGTTGACGTTGGCGACGTCCGTCGCGGTTGCTCTGTGGAGCAC